>NZ_JAMHIU010000021.1:0-118155 GCF_023896895.1 Micromonospora sp. CPM1 | reverse complement strand
CGACCGTGCCCGGCTCCGGGCGGTCAGGCTTGATCCCTCCGCCGGGCACGGTCGGCCCCGGCCGGACCTGGTCACCGTTCGCGGGGCGTGGCCGTGGCGATTGTTGATCTATTGATGGGAACTCAAAGGTGAGTGCTTTTACGGCGGTTGACGTCATCCGGGCGAAGCGGGACGGGGGTGTGCTGAGCGACGGGCAGATCGACTGGGTGGTCGACGCGTACACCAAGGGTCTGGTCGCCGACGAGCAGATGTCGGCGCTGGCCATGGCGATCCTGCTGCGCGGCATGACCGCGCCGGAGATCGCCCGGTGGACGGCCGCCATGATCGCCAGCGGCGAGCGGCTCGACCTGTCGCCGGTGTCCCGGCCGACTGTGGACAAGCACTCCACCGGCGGCGTCGGTGACAAGATCACCCTGCCGCTGACCCCGCTGGTGGCCGCGTGCGGCGCGGCGGTGCCGCAGCTGTCCGGCCGGGGCCTGGGCCACACCGGCGGCACGCTGGACAAGCTGGAGTCGATCCCGGGCTGGCGGGCGGCGCTCACCAACGACGAGTTCATCGCCCAGCTCCGCGACGTGGGCGCGGTGATCTGCGCGGCCGGCGACGGGCTCGCCCCGGCCGACCGCAAGCTGTACGCGCTGCGCGACGTCACCGGCACTGTCGAGGCGATCCCGCTGATCGCCAGCTCCATCATGAGCAAGAAGATCGCCGAGGGGACCGGCGCGCTGGTGCTCGACGTGAAGGTCGGCTCCGGCGCCTTCATGAAGAACGTCGACGACGCCCGCGAGCTGGCCCGCACCATGGTCGAGCTGGGCGGTGCGCACGGTGTGCGGACTGTCGCCCTGCTCACCGACATGTCCACCCCGCTCGGCCTGGCCGTGGGCAACGCGGTCGAGGTGACCGAGTCGGTGGAGGTGCTCGCCGGTGGCGGTCCGGCCGACGTGGTGGAGCTGACGCTGGCGCTGGCCCGGGAGATGCTCGACGCGGCCGGCCTGCCGGACGCCGACCCGGCCGCGGCGCTGCGGGACGGCCGGGCGATGGACTCCTGGCGCACGATGATCCGGGCGCAGGGCGGTGACCCGGACGCCCCGATGCCCGTCGCGAACGAGGTCGAGGTGGTCACCGCGACCGAGGACGGGTGGGTCGCCGAGGTCGACGCGTACGCCGTCGGGGTCGCGGCCTGGCGGCTCGGCGCGGGCCGGGCCCGCAAGGAGGACCCGGTGAGCATCCCGGCCGGCGTGGTGCTGCACCGGCGTCCCGGTGACCGGGTGCGCGCCGGTGACCCGCTGTTCGAGCTGCGCGCCGAGCACGCCGAGCGGATCCCGGCCGCGCTGGCCGAGGCGCGCCGGGCGGTACGCATCGCGCCGGACGCGCCGGAGACTGCACCTCTCGTCGTCGAGCGGATCGGCTGACCGGGACCGGCCATGGTGCCGGCCCGGCCGGAGCCGCTATCCTCCCAGGCCAGGGGGGATCGGCCGGCGACGAGCCGAGGTGAGCAGACAGGGGCTTGACCGTGCGCGTACCCGCTCCCGATCCTCGGGCCGTCCGGGAGGCGAGCCTGGACGAGTTGTCCCGGCTGGCTCTTCCGCTGCCGCCGCCGCAGTTCCCGCTGGTGTGGGAGCCGGGCGACGAGATCGAACTGCGTCCGACCCCGGAGATCGAGGCGCGGATCGCGGTCCTGCACGTGATCCTGGCCCGCTGCTTCGGGATGCCCGCGCAGGCGGCGACGGGCTGGCTGCTGGAGTCGCACCTGGTCGACTCGGTGACGCCGCCGGAGTGGCAGTTCGTGATGGGCGGCCGGGGCGACCACAGGTCGTTCGTGCTGCACCACGACGCCTTGTTCTCGCTGGCCTGGGTGCTCGGACTGGCCAAGGAGCTGGACCCGACGGTGCCGGTGGACGAGCGGCTGGTCGAGCGGATGCCGAACCTGGTCGCGGGGGAGACGTTCGGCCAGTGGCGGGCCCGGATCCTGGCCGCGCCGCAGCATCCCGGTGACGCCGCGGCCCTGCTCGACCTGCACTACTGCCTGGACTGGGCGTACCTGGAGACCGAGAAGGCCGGCGGCGCGCTGCCGGGGCTGGTGGACGCGAACGCGATCGGGCAGCGCCGGTGGGCGCTGGAGTGGGCGGTGGTGCTGCGTGGGCCGTACCACGACGAACCGCCGGGCTGGGAAGAGGTCGACCTCTCCACCTGAGGCGGGTCAGCGCGGGCGGTGCACGCCGAGCCGGACCGAGAGCGTGACCGGCACCGGCTCGGGCAGCGCGGCGATGCGCGCGGCGAGCCGTTGCGGGTCGGCGTGCCAGGCGCTCGGTCCCATCCCGACGAGCGTGGTCACCTCGGCGCGGGTGAGCGCGAGCCGGGCCCGGTGCCCGGTCGCGGACTCCTCGGCGAAGTGGCCGCCGAGGCTGCCGGCGACCCGGTCGGCCTTGTCCGGGTCCACCCGCAGCAGGTCCAGCGCGTCGACGAGTTCGGTGAGGTGGTCGGCGGCCGGGGTGACCACCAGCAGCGCGCCGCCGGGGTCGAGCACCCGGTGGAACTCGGGGCCGTTGCGCGGCGCGAACACGTTCAGCAGCACGGCGGTGGACCGGTCGGCCAGGGGTAGCCGCTGCCAGGTGTCGGCCAGCGCGGCGGCGGCCCGCGGGTGCGCCCGGGCCGCGCGGCGCAGCGCCGGCTTGGAGACGTCGAGGGCCAGGCCGGCGGCGTCCGGCAGCGCCGCCAGCACCGCCGCGAGGTAGTGCCCGGTGCCGGCGCCGGCATCGACCACCAGGGGGTACGGGTCGGAGCCCGCGACGCGTACCGCGGTGCCGGCGAGCGCGGCGGCGACGGTGTCGTAGTGGCCGGCGGCGAGGAAGCCGGCGCGGGCGGCGACCATCTCGGCGCTGTCCCCGGTGTGCGGGGCGCGGCCGGCGAGCAGGTTCACGTATCCCTGCCGGGCGATGTCGAAGCTGTGCCCGCGCGGGCAGCGCAGCGCGCGTGCGGTGCCGGCGGTGGCCTCGGCGAGCGGTTCGGCGCAGACCGGGCAGCGCAGCCGGGCGAGGACGCGGTCGTCCACGGCTCAGCCCTCCGCTGCTTCCGGGCGGCCGGTGGGACGGCCGGTGAGGTGGTCGATCACCCGTTGGCTGAGCGTGCCGAGCGCGGCCACCTCGGCCGGGGTGAGCCGGTCGATCAGGTGCCGGCGGACGGCGGCCACGTGCCCGGGCGCGGCGGCTTCGACGGCCCGGCGCCCGGCCGGGGTGAGCACGACGACCGAGCCGCGGCCGTCGGTGGCGCACTCCTCCCGGCTGACCAGGCCGCGTTGCTGCATCCGGGAGATGTGGTGGGACAGGCGGCTGCGGGACCAGAGCATCCGGTCGGCGAGTTCGCTGAGCCGGAGTCGTTGTTCCGGGGTCTCGGACAGGTCGCTCAGGACGTCGTAGTCCGGCTCGGAGAGGCCGGCGTCCTGCATCAGCTCCCGGGCCAGTTCCAGGTCGAGCAGGCGGCGCATGCGGCGGTAGCCGCGCCACGCGCGGTCCTCCTGCTCGTCCAGCCAGCGCGGTTCGTCCATGCGCCGATCCTACCGGTGTTGTTGACATGTCACCAAGTTGCGGCCTAGGTTGATGACATGTCAACCAAACTGCCGTCCCGGCTGGTACGGCTGCTCACCGGCCTGGCCCTGTTCGGCGTCAGCGTCGCGCTGATGGTCCGCGCCGACCTCGGGCTCGCATCCTGGGACGTGCTGCACCAGGGCCTCGCCGACCGCACCGGCCTGCCGATGGGTCTGCTGGTCAACGGCGTGGCGCTGCTGGTGCTGCTGCTGTGGATCCCGCTGCGGCAGCGTCCGGGCGTCGGCACCGTGGCGAACGTCGCGCTCGTCGGCCTGGCCCTCGACGCGACGCTGGCCCTGCTGCCGCCGGTCGACCCGCTCGCCGGCCGGATCGGCCTGCTGGTCGCGGGCGTCCTGCTCAACGGCCTCGCCACCGCGCTCTACCTCGGTGCCCGGCTCGGCCCCGGCCCGCGGGACGGGTTGATGACCGGCCTGGCCGCCCGTGGCCTGCCGCTCGGCCCGGCCCGCACCGGGATCGAGGTGACGGTGCTCGCGGTCGGGTGGCTGCTCGGCGGTGCCGTCGGCCCCGGCACCCTGCTCTACGCGATCGGCATCGGGCCGATCGTCGCCTGGTTCGTTCCCCGACTCACCGCGCCGGCCCCGGCCGCCGCCCCGACAGGAGTGACCTCACCATGCCCCGCCTGAACGTCGTCGTCGCCAGCACCCGCCCCGGCCGGGTCGGCCGCCGCATCGGTGACTGGTTCACCGAGGCCGCCGTCCGCCACGCCGGCTTCGACGAGGTACGCCTCCTCGACCTGGCCGAGATCGGGTTGCCCTTCCACGACGAGCCGCACCACCCGTCCGAGCGGGTCTACCTGCACGAGCACACCCGCGCCTGGAGCGCCGAAATCGACGTCGCGGACGCCTTCGTCCTGGTCATGCCGGAGTACAACTACGGCTTCAGCGCGCCGCTGAAGAACGCGATCGACTACCTCTACCACGAGTGGCAGCACAAGCCGGTGGGCTTCGTCAGCTACGGCATGACCTCCGGCGGTCTGCGCGCGGTGCAGATGATCAAGCAGGTGGTGACCACGCTGAACATGACCCCGGTCAACGACCAGGTGGTCGTCTTCCTGCGGCAGGCGCTGGACGAGTCGGGCGAGCTGCGACCCGACCCGGGCCGGGAGGAGGCCGCCGCGCTCATGCTCGACCAGCTCGCCCGGCTGGCCGCCGCGCTCGCGCCGCTGCGGGTGAACGCGTGAACGCCGTGAGTGCCCGGCTCTGGGAGCTGTTCGGCGAGCGCGGGCGCGGGGTGCTCGTCACGCTGCGCCGGGACGGCCGTCCCCAGCTATCCAACCTCGACTACCTGGCCGAGCCGGGCCTGATCCGCTGCTCCACCACGGGCGACCGGGCGAAGGTGCGTAACCTGCGCCGCGACCCCCGGGCCAGCTTCCACGTGACCACCGCCGACGGCGGGGCGTACGCGGTCGCCGAGGGCACCGTGACGCTCACCCCGCCGGCCGCCGCCACCGACGACGCGACAGTCGACGAACTGGTCGAGGTGTACCGGCGGATCCGCGGCGAGCACCCGGACTGGGCCGACTACCGGGCCGCCATGGTGGCCGACGGGCGGGTGGTGCTGCGGCTCGCGGTGGAGCGGGTGTACGGCTGGCGGCCCTGACCGGCCCGGTCCACCGCCGCGCCCGTACCGGGGGTGACTAGGGTCTGAGCATGGTCGCAATCTCGTACGAGGACATCGTCAAGGTCCCGAAGGCGCTGCTGCACGATCACCTCGACGGCGGCCTGCGGCCCGCGACGATCGTCGAACTGGCCGCCGAGGTCGGCCACGAACTGCCCACCACCGACCCGGCGGCGCTCGGCGTCTGGTTCACCGAGGCGGCGAACTCCGGCTCGCTGGAGCGCTACCTGGAGACGTTCGCGCACACGGTGGCGGTCATGCAGACCCCCGCCGCGCTGCGTCGGGTCGCCCGCGAGTGCGCGCTGGACCTGGCCGCCGACGGCGTGGTCTACGCCGAGGTGCGGTTCGCGCCGGAGCAGCACCTGGAGCAGAACCTGACCCTGGACGAGGTGGTCGACGCGGTGGTCACCGGGTTCCGGGAGGGCAGCGCGCTGGCGGCCGAGGCGGGCACCCCGATCCGGATCGGCACGCTGCTGACCGCGATGCGGCACGCGGCCCGCTCGCAGGAGATCGCCGAGCTGGCCGTACGGCACCGCGACACCGGGGTGGTCGGCTTCGACATCGCCGGCGCCGAGGCGGGCTTCCCGCCCACCCGGCACCTGGACGCGTTCGAGTACCTCCAGCGGGAGAACTTCCACTTCACCATCCACGCCGGTGAGGCGTTCGGCCTGCCGTCCATCTGGCAGGCGATCCAGTGGTGCGGCGCCGACCGGCTCGGCCACGGCGTACGCATCGTCGACGACATCACCCCGGGCAACCCGCCGGTGCTGGGCCGGCTGGCCGCGTACGTGCGGGACAAGCGCATCCCGCTGGAGCTGTGCCCGTCGTCGAACGTACAGACCGGTGCCGCGGCCTCGATCGCCGACCACCCGATCGGGCTGCTGCGCGACCTGCGGTTCCGGGTGACGGTGAACACCGACAACCGGCTGATGAGCGGCACCTCGATGTCGCGGGAGATGGCGCTGCTGGTGGAGGCCTTCGGCTACGGCTGGAAGGAACTCCAGTGGTTCACCATCAACGCGATGAAGAGCGCGTTCATCCCGTTCGACGAGCGGCTGCGGATCATCGACGAGGTGATCAAGCCGGCGTACGCCGAGATGATCGGCTGATCACGACTGGCGGGGGTGGCCGGAGAGCAGCGCGGCCACCCCGCGCAGCACCTGCCCGGCCCGGGCCGCCTCGGCGCCCAGCCCGGTCTGCCGGCGCAGCACGGCCGGTTCGGCGCGCAGCAGCGCGACCCCGCGCCGGAGCAGCACCCGGGGCGCCTTGCGCTGCTCGGCGAGATCCCGGGCGAGGCGGCGCAGGAACGTCGCCCCGCGCGGGCGGCGCAACGCGTACGCCCCGGCGAGCAGCCCGAGTCGCCGGCACTCCGCCACGATCTCGGCCGCGAAGATCCCCTCGGCGACGAAGATTGGCGATCCGTCGACATCGAATGGCCGGGTGGCTACCCGACGGTCTGCGCCGATCGCATAAACCGGCACTTCGGCCTTGCCCTCACGAGCCAGTCGGGCGATTGTTTGCACCGCCGTGTCCGCATCCCAGGACAAGGGGGACTCCCAATCCACCTGTCCGTTTCGACGCGGACACGTAGGGTCATCGCCGTCCTTGTAGAAGTCGTCCAGGCAGAGCACCGGAAGTCCGGTTCGCTGGGCTATGTATGACTTTCCCGACCCGGAGGGGCCGGCGAGCAAGACGACGCGGTGCGGGTGTTCCATTACCTTCAGTGACTCCGGCCAGACGGATTGCTATCAAATTGCATCAACATCTCATCACACCTCCGGTGAGGGACAACCTGGTCTTTCTCTTTGCGGAGCGGCGTGATGGAATCTCGGAGGTCCGACCCGCCGGGTCGGTCGCTCGGCGTTGCCCTCAGGGTGGCGCGGGGCGCGGTAATGCGAGGGCGGTGACGTGAGCAAACGGCCAACGACGGCGGGCTCCTTCCTGTCGCGGCTGCGCCGGCCGATGAGTCGGCTGCGCGACATGCCGATCTGGTCCAAGCTCGGTCTGATCATGATCGTGCCGACCATCGCCACGGTCGTGGTGGGCACCAGTGGTCTCGTCGACCACCTGGAGACGCTCAACAATGCCAACCGGGCGGGGGATCTGGCCAATCTGATCGGCTACTCGGGTGACCTGGTCGACAGCGTGCAGGACGAGCGGGTCGGTGCCGTGCTCTTCCTCGGCGCGAAGGAGTTCCAGACCCGGGCGCAGTACCAGGAGGGTTACAACCGCGCCAACCAGCGGGTGGACCAGAGGAAGTCGTCCTACCTGCGGCAGCGTGGCGAGATCGACGACCTGCCCCGCAACTTCGTCGGGCTGCTGGACACGATCGACACCCAGCTCAAGGACCTGCCGGCGACCCGCAGCCAGGTGCTGAACGGCAAGCTCAAGATCAATGACGCCGACCAGGCGTACCGGCAGCTGATCGAGGACCTGCTGGCGATCCGCGACTCGGCCACCCAGCTCGCCGGCGACAACGACCTGAGCGACCGGATGCGCGCGGCGGCCGCCGTGGCCCGGCAGAAGGAATACCTGACCCAGCGCCGGGTCGTGGTCCACCAGGCGCTCACCCAGAACCAGTACACCGCCGCGCTGCGCGAGCAGTTCATCGCCAGCGGCACCGGCCAGTCGCAGTCGCTGGCGACCTTCCAGGCCGTCGCCACCGAGCCCGACAAGCTGTTCTACGAGCAGACCGTCTCCGGGCCCGACCTGCGCAAGGCCGACCGCTTCACCAGTTTCATCTCGGGCAACAACAGCGGCTCGATGGAGAACGCCCCGTTCGGGTCGGACCAGTGGGACCAGACCATGGTCGCCAACGCCGAGCTGATCCGGACCGTGGAGGCCCGGCTCGACGGCAACGTGGTCCGGCAGGCCGACGCACTGCGTTCGGACACCCAGCGCCAGGTGTTCCTGGAGACCGGCCTGCTGCTCACCATGCTGCTGCTGGCCATCCTGTTCGCGTACCTGGTGGCCCGCTCGATGGCCCGCTCGCTGCGCGACCTGCGTCAGGGCGCCCTGGCGGTGGCCCAGTACGGGCTGCCGCAGGCGGTCGCCCGGCTGCGCGACCCGCAGGTGACCGGCCAGCTCTCCCCGGTGCAACTGGCGAACCAGATCGCCGAGCCGCTGCCGGTGCGCAGCAAGGACGAGTTCGGCCAGGTGACCGAGGCGTTCAACGCCGTCCACCTGGAGGCCGTCCGGACCGCCGCCGAGCAGGCCGCCCTGCGGGCGTCGGTCGCGACCATGTTCGTCAACCTGGCCCGCCGTTCGCAGATCCTGGTCGACCGGCTGATCGGCCACCTCGACCGGCTGGAGCGCGGCGAGGAGGACCCGGACCGCCTGGCCGAGCTGTTCCAGCTCGACCACCTGGCCACCCGGATGCGCCGCAACGACGAGAACCTGCTGGTCCTCGCCGGCGCGGACTCCACCCGTGTGCAGCGCGAGCCCGCCGCCCTGATCGACGTGCTCCGCGCCGCCCAGTCCGAGGTCGAGCACTACACCCGGATCGAGTTCGGCGTGATCGACCGGGACATCGAGGTCGCCGCCCACGCGGTCAACGACCTGGTGCACCTGGTCGCCGAGCTGTTCGACAACGCCACCGCCTTCTCCCCGCCGGACTCGCAGGTCATGGTGGAGGCCCGGCGGGTCGGTGACCGCGCCTCGCTCTACGTGGAGGACCGGGGCATCGGCATCAGCCCGGAGCAGCTCCGTGACCTCAACGAGCGGCTGGCCACGCCGCCGCAGGTGGACGTCGCGGTCTCCCGGATGATGGGCCTGGTCGTGGTCGCGCGGCTGGCCGCCCGGCACGGGGTCCGGGTCGAGCTGCGACCGGGTGCCGACCGGGGCACCGTCGCCGACGTGACGATGCCGACCTCGGTCCTGGTGCCGCGTGCCCTGGCCGGCCGTGGTCCGGGCGCGCCGGCCCTGCCGCCCGCCGCCCCGCAGCAGAGCGGACCGACGCCGGCCTTCGGCGCCCTGGCCGCCTTCGGCAACAACAACCCGCCGGGCCTGCCCCCGGCGCCGCACCCGGGCTCCTCGGGCAACCAGGTCACGCTCGGCGGCCGCGCCTTCGACCCGGCGCCGCGCAACGGCTCGGGCACCCCGGCGAACGCCGGTGGCGGCCGCGCCATGCCGGCCTGGTCCGACCTGACCGGCGCCAACCCGTCCGGTGGGGACGGCGGTTTCGGCTCCCGGCCCTCGAACGGCCAGGGATTCGAGCCGCTGCCGCAGCGGCGCAACCCGGGCGAGGGCGACCCGGGCACCAGCGGCCAGCAGCCGGCGATCCCGCGCCAGCTGCCGAGCAGCCCGGAGGCGCGGCCCTACAGCCCGCCGCCGGTCTCCGCGCCGCCGGTCCCGCCGGTGTCCGCGCCGCCGCTGCCCCCGGTCTCCGGCGCACCGGTCTCCGGCAACCCGTACCGCCCGGTCTCGGCCGCACCGGTCTCCGGCGACCCGTTCTCGGGCCGTCCGGTCTCCGCGGCGCCGGTCTCCGGCGACCCGCTGCCGTACCGTCCGGTCTCGGCCGCTCCGATCTCCGGGCAGCCCGCCGCCGGTCACCCGGCCTCCGCGCCGCCGGCGAACCAGCCGCAGACGCGCCCGATGCCCGCGCCGGGTGTCAGCGCACCGCCGGTCTGGCCCCCGGTCGCGCCGACGCCCGCGCCGGCGCCGGAACGGCCGACGAGCGGCATGGACATGACCACCGAGCTGCCCCGGGTGCCGCGCACGGAGATGCCGGCCACCCCGCGGCCGGCGGTCGGCCAGCCGTCCGCCGCTCCGGCCGCGAGCCGGCCGTCCGAGACCCGGCCCGCCACCCCGGCGGCACCGGCGTCGCGGCCGGCCACGCCGCAGCAGGCGGGCAACCGCCAGCGGTACGCGGACGAGACGATGGAGCTGCCGATCTTCCGGGAGCTGGAGTCGGCGTGGTTCCGCACCCGCCGGCCCGGGCCCAACGAGGAGCCGGCGGCACCGGCCGCGACGACGAACGGCGGCGCCGCCACCCAGCAGTTCGCCAAGGTGGACACGGCCGGCCGGCCTGTGCCGCAGCCGACACCCGCAACGACAGGTAACACACCGATGGCACACACTCCGACGGCCGGCGGAGCACCGCGTGACAACGGCGCGGCGAACGGGAACACCCGTCCCGCGTACACCGGCGGGTTGCCCACCCGGCAGCCGTCCGCGTCGCCGCAGGGCTCCTCCCCGTGGCAGACCGCGGCCGACGACGGCTGGCGTGCCGCCTCGGCGGCCACCGAGGTGCCGGTCGCGGAGACCACCCAGAAGGGCCTGCCGAAGCGGACGCCGATGGCGCAGCTCGTGCCGGGCAGCATCGACAAGCCTTCCGCGTCGGTGCAGCGACGTACACCGGAGGGGGTCCGGGGTCTGCTCTCGGCCTACCATCGGGGCGTACAGCGCGGGCGTAACACCGACAGCAACACGACCGGCCCGGAGGGCACTCCGGGCGGGCAGCAGTCCTCGCAGTCTGACTCAGGCCCGGTGGCCGGGAGCGGGCAGAAGGAGCAACAAGGATGACTACTACGCAGGATCTCGGATGGCTGCTCGCCAACTTCGCCGACCGGGTGCCCGGTGTGGCGCACGCGGTCGCGGTCTCGGCCGACGGCCTGCTTCTCGCCTCGTCCCGTGACCTTCCGCGGGACCGCGCCGACCAGCTCGCCGCGATCGCGTCCGGTCTGGTCAGCCTCACCCAGGGCGCGGCCCGCTGCTTCGAGGGCGGGGCGGTGTTGCAGACAGTCGTCGAGATGGACAACGGCTTCCTGTTCCTGATGTCCATCTCGGACGGATCGTCGTTCGCGGTGCTGGCGGCGCGGAGCTGTGACGTGGGTCAGGTCGGGTACGAGATGGCCCTGCTCGTGGACCGGGTGGGCGATGCCCTGACGCCGCAGCCGCGCACGGCTGTGGGGATGATGGGCTGAATGACGCGCTGGCCGGTGGGTCAGGTGCGGGAACAACAACGACAGCGACGGATGTCACCGGGGCGAGCCGGTGCCGGGTACGAGGGAGGTGAGCGGCGACATGGATCGTGACGAGCCGACCGGCGCGTTGGTCCGGCCGTACGCCGTCACCCGCGGTCGTACCCGTCCCCGGCTCGACATCGCCCTGGAGGCACTCGTCGAGACGACGGTGCGCGGCCGAGCGGTTGCCACTGGCAATGGTGGCCACGGTCGTGAACACCAGTACATCGCCGCGTTGTGTGACGGACGTGTGCAGTCGCTCGCCGAGATCGCGGCGCGGATGCAGCTTCCGCTCGGCGTGGCCCGGGTGCTCATCGCCGACATGGCGACGGACGGCCTGGTCGCGGTCCACGAGCCGACCATTTTGGACGACTCCGACGACGCGGTGGGCACTGAACTGCTGGAGAGGGTGCTGAGTGGACTTCGCAGGCTCTGACATGTCGCACCGGCCGCCGGCCCCGAGCGGCCGAGTGACGTCGGCGAAGATCGTTATCGCCGGTGGGTTCGGCGTCGGCAAGACGACGCTGGTCGGCTCGGTCTCCGAGATCACGCCGCTGACCACCGAGGCGATCATGACCTCCGCCGGTGTCGGCGTCGACGACACCCGGCAGGTGCCGGGCAAGACGACGACCACGGTGGCGATGGACTTCGGTCGTATCTCGATCGACCGGGATCTGATCCTGTACCTGTTCGGTACGCCGGGTCAGACGCGGTTCTGGTTCATGTGGGACGAGTTGGTCCGGGGTGCGATCGGCGCGGTGGTGCTCGTCGACACCCGGCGGCTCGCCGACTGCTTCGCCGCCATCGACTTCTTCGAGCACCGGCGGCTGCCGTACCTGGTGGCCATCAACTGCTTCGACGGCATGCAGTACCACGATCCGCAGGACGTCCGGGACGCGCTGGCGATCTCCCGCGACGTGCCGGTGGTGCCGTGCGACGCCCGTAACCGGGAGTCCACGAAGCACGTGCTGATCTCGCTGGTCGAGTACGTGCTCACCATGCGGCGCTCGCGGGCCGTCGCGCCCGCCTGACCGACGCGGAAGCGCCCGGCGGCCTCAGGGCCACCGGGCGCTTCCTGCCGTCCGGGGTCGGACACGGTACGCGATCAGCCGGTGACCCTCCTCGCGGGAGGGTCACCGGCTGTCGTGCGAGGTCAGGCGTAGCGGGTCCAGGTGCCCCGGAACACCTGGTACACGGAGAGCGAGTCGGGCTCCATGCCGCCGTGCCGGTCGGCGCGGAACGCGTACCCGCCGGCGATTCCCTCGACCGTCTGCGCCTGGAGGAGGGCCCGCAGCCGGCCCCGGTCGAGGCTCGTCGCCATCCGCGCCGACGTGGCGACGAGCTGGAGCGCGTCCGAGGCGTACGGGGCGAAGTCCGGGCTGACGCCGTGTCGCTGCGTATAGCGGTTGACGAAGTCCCGGCGGGCCAGCTGCGCCGTCGTGGTGGCGGTGGCCGCGGAGACGTCCAGGCAGGCCGGGTGCACCGCGTACGCGCCCTCCACGGCGGCGGCGTTCGCCCCCTGGACGGTGTCGTCGGCGACCGCGCCGGCGTCGAAGAAGATCGGGCCGCGGTGGCCGGCGGCGCGCAGTTCCCGCGCCGCGACACCGGAGTCGGGTGCGGTACCCCAGACCACCACGCCGTCCCGCTGGCTGCCGGCGACGCGCTCGGCGGCGGCACGGAAGCGGCGGCCGGACACCGGCAGGCGGACCGTGCGGGCCAGGTCGGTGCTGCTGTCGGCGAGCACCTCCCGCATCGCCCGCACACCCGAGTCGCCGTGCAGCCCGTCGGCGGCGAGCACTGACACCCGCCGGATCCGCTTGGACTCGAGCAGCTCCACCAGGCGGCGCGCCATGTCGACGGCGTCCGGGGTGAGCTTGTAGGTGAACGTGCGCTCCTCCAGCGGCAGCGCGATGCGGTCACCGTAGCCGAGCGACAGGAAGGGCGTCTTGACCCGCTGGGCGGCCGCCGCGAGGGCCATCGAGGTCTCGCCGAGCACGCCGCCGATGAGCGCCTGGGCCCCGATCCGGGTGAGGTCGGCGGCGTGGCGTGCGGCGACCTCGGGATTGCTGCCGTTGTCCAGGATCTGGAGCCGGACCGACCGGACCAGGTTCCCGACCGGTAAGCCGGTGCGGTTCAGCGAGTCGGCGGTGAGCTGCAGGGCCTGCCGCTGGGCGACGCCGAGCAGCGCCCCGGCGCCGGTCAGCTCCAGACTCGCGCCGACGATCAGGTCCTGGTCGCTCGGCGCGCTGCTGGACGGGCCGTCCTCCGGCCGCTGGCCCTGAGGCGCGCAGCCGGCGAGCAGCAGGCTCCCGGCGGCGGCGAGAACGCCCCGCCGGGTGAGCACAGTGGAGTCGAACGCCGGTGTCGCCAATGGAATCGCCTTCCCACCCCGGCGAACAGGCGCCGCCGCTGGTCCGCCGGGTATGTTCCCGGCCGGTCCAGCCCAGCGTCAAATCGCCCCGGTGTGGGATGAAACACCCCGGTGGGCCCGGTCAGGAGCGGTAGCCCGCCGAGCGGTACTCGTACTCCCGGTCGTCGTCGCGGTCACCGGTGTCGCGCGTGAAGTCCCAGCCGCCCGCCGCCTCACGGCCCGGACGGCCGCCCACGGCGAAGCCGCCGATCTCCTGGCCGCGCCGCCAGCCCCGGAAGTATCCGGTGGTGTTCTCGGCGAGGCTCGCCGCGTTCCGGACGATCCGCAGCGGACGCTCCTCGCGCAGCGGGGAGCCCGGCACCAGGTTGGCCTGCGGCACGCGCTTCGGCAGCCCGGCCTTGGTCTCCGCGCCGACGGCCGGGCGGGCCGCCTGCTCGGCCGCCTGCCAGCCGGTGTCGGCGGTGCTCGACCACTCCAGGTCGGCCTCGTCGCCGTGCCCGACGAACCAGGCGGACTTGGCCTGCGCGAAGATCAGCAGGTCGCCGTCACCCTCGTCGGAGACCGGCGGCGGCCGGTGCTCCTTCGGGGCGGGACGCCGCTCGGGCTCGGCGGGAAGCGGGACGCGACCCGGGTCGCCCTGGTCGACCAGACGCAGCGGGGGCGCCTCCAGACCGGGGTCGGCCGGCCGGCCCATCTCGTCGCGCAGCGCGCGGTCGGCGAGCGGCGGCGGCTCCACCAGCCGCAGCATCGGCGGCTCCTGCGGCAGGTCGTCGGCGAGCCACGGCGGCGTGACCCGGCCGGGGTCGCTCGGCGCGTCCACGCCCCGCCCGTACGAGTAGGTGGTGCCCTCCCGCTCCCGCGCGGTGTCGTCCTCGTTGTTCACCAGCGGCCAGTTCGCCCGGGAGCCCGGCGGCGCCTCCGGCGCGGGCGGACGCGGGGCCGGCACCGGGATGCTGAGGTCGGTGGCGCTGAACCCACCGGTCGGCGGTTCCGGGGTCTGGTTCGTCTTGGGCCGGGGCGGGATGACGGTGCGCTGCCGCTCGGCCCGCGCCTTGTTGATCGCCGCGGTGGTGAGCGTCGGGCGGAACGGCTCGCCGGCCTCGGCCGGCGGCACGGCGCCGCGTGGGGACGGGGCGATCGGCGTGATCCCGGGAGGCGGCGGGGGCGGCGCGGAGATCGGCCGGTTGGTGGGGCCGTCCACCCGCGACGGCAGTGGCGCGCCGGTCGGCTCGGGCCGCGCCGGGGGAGCCGAGGACGGCCGGCCCAGTGCGGCAGCCGGGGCGACGGGCGTGACCGGGGCCGGGGCGACCGGCGGCGGCGTCACCGGCGCGGGTGCGACCGGTGGCGGGCCGAGCGGCCGGGGCGTCGTCGTGGCGGCCGCACCGGACAGCGGCTCCGGACGGCTGCGCCGCCCACCGGGGACCGGCTCGGGGCGGCCGCGACGGCCGGCCGGCTCGGGTGCGCCGGCCGGTTCGGGACGTCCACGGTGGGGCTCGGCGATCGGCTCCGGTGGGATCGAACGCACCGGACGCAGGTCGGTCGCCGACGTCGAAGCCAGCTCGTCGACCTGCTCTCCCCGTCGGGCGGCGGCCCGGCGGCCGGTCGCGGGGGCGGGAGCGGTGCGTTCGGCGAGCGCGCCGACGAGCGCGTCGCAGCCGGCGTCGCAGGTCCGGACCGAGGCGACGGCCTGGCGCACGGTCTCGGCGACGGCCGCGGTGAGCGTGCGGTTGACGGTGGCCCGCCGGGGCGTCTCGGAGATGGCGACGCGCAGCGCGGTCACCGCGTCGGAGACGTCGTCGGCGTCGGCCACGCCCTCGCCGGCCAGTTGCGCGACGACCGCGTCGGCGGCCAGCGCGCCGTCCCGGCCACCACGGCCCGCGGGGCCGGTGAGCATCCCCGGCTCGGGCAGCGCGTCGAGGACGGCCAGGGCGACCCGGTCGGCAGGATCCGGGTAGGCCCGCAGCGCGGCCGGGTAGAGCTCGCGGAGTACCTCGCGCAGCGTCACCGCGGCCGAGTGCCGGCCGCTCGCCAGCGCCGCGTGCGCGGCCAGGACCTGCGTGTATCCGGCGAGTTCACGCGGCGCCGGGAGGGTCACCGCGGAGAGCGCGCCGGCCTGGAGCGCGCGGGCCAGCCCGACCGCGCGGCGCTCGGCCGGCGGGGAGTTCATCTCCTCCAGGGAGTCGTCGTCGGCGAAGCGCTCGGCGAAGTCGTCGACCGAGTCGTCGTCCGCGATCGCCAGCGGCCGGCCGGCGGCGCTGAGCAGCGAGGTGACGATGTGGTCGTCGCTGTCCGCGGCGATGGCCGCGCCGCTCGGACCGCCGGACCGTTCCACCAGCAGCGCGACCAGCCGGGCGTAACCGGCGGGATCGTCACCGATCTCGCAGACGTGCAGCAGACGGCCTGCGTCGTCGACCACAGCGGACGTCAGCGTCGTTCCGGCCGAAGCCGTTCGGTCGGCCGGATCTGCCGAGGCCAGACCGCAGTACACGCGCACGAGCGCCACGGCGTCGTCCTCCTCCCGGGACACAGGTCTTGCTCTGCCAGAGACTGATGCTCCCCGCTTCGGGTCAGTCGCGCCAGTCCACAACCGCAGAGATCTTGCCGACAATGGTGCGCCAACCCAAGCTTGCGGTTTGTGCCCCGATTTTCTTCAGCCGGCGACGACCCAGGAAACCACCGACGCCGCCGTTGACGGAAGCGCGCAGCGCCTCGTCCAGGTCGTCCAGGCTGGAGCCGGAGGAGAGCATGTCCAGCACGGCGGGTAGCCGCAGGGCGTACGCCAGGTCACGGGCGATCTCACCGGCTTCGATGAGCAGCTCGTGGTCCCACGCGTCGTGGCCGCCGCGCAGGTTCTCCACCACCAGGTCGAGCTCGTACGTGTCCTCGTCCAGCGGGGCGATGTCGGCCGGCTCCAGCCGTTCGGACAGTTCATTCCAACTGTCCAGCTGGGACAGATCGTTGGGCGCACCGGAACGGATGAAAGTGACCAATGACTCCGGGGTCTTGAACAGCAGGAGCCGGCCCTTGTGGGTGAGGAAGACCGGCACCTCCTCGTCGCCCGCCTCGTCGTCCTCGTCCTCGTCCTCGGCGTCGTCCTCGGTCTCGGCCTCGGCCTCGGCCTTCTCGTCGTCCGAGGCGCCGGCCTTGTCCTTGCGGCGGGCCTTGGCGTCCTTCTCCTCGTCCTCGTCGTCCTCCTCGGCGGAGAGGGCGGCGAACTCCTCGTCGAGGATCACCACCTCCTCGTCGTCCTCGGTCTCGACGACCTGGCGACGGGCCAGGAACGGGTCGTCCTGGTCGCGCTCGGCGACGTCGGTCGGGGTCAGCTCGCGCGCCTGCCGGTACGCCCGCAGCGTGAATCCGGTGCCGGAGGGCAGGGCGATCTCCACCGGGTCGATCCGCACTTCTTCCCAGAGCGCGCGGTCGGCCGGCGGGCGGTCCTCCTCGACCTCGTCGGCCGCGGCGGCGGCGTCGGTGTCGTCGAGCTCGGGCTCGTCGGCGTCGGGCCGTTGGGGCGACTGGCGGGCCACGCTGACCTCCGTGTGCGTTCGGGTTGCCCACCCGACGGCGTCGCGCCGCCGAGTGACTCTGCGCACATACCCTAGTGGGCGACGGTTCCGACCGGGAGTCGCACCCCTTGGCGTCCCGGCCGCGCGACAAGTAGCGTTGCTACGCATGAAGGCGCAGGCGCTGCACGGACACCTGGACGCGCTGCTGCTCGCCGTGCTGGAACGGGGCGCGCTGCACGGCTACGCGATCATCGAGGCGTTGCGTGCCCGCAGCGGCGGCACGCTGGATCTGCCCACCGGCACCATCTATCCGGCGCTGCGCCGGCTGGAGCGGGCCGGGCTGGTGGCGAGCACCTGGAGCACCGTGAACGGCAGGGAGCGCCGCACCTACGAGCTGACCGATGCCGGCGGCCGGGCGCTGGCCGGGGAGCGGGCCGGCTGGCACGAGTTCAGCGCCACCGTCGGGCGGTTCCTCGGCGCGGACGAGCCGCCCACCGCGCCGGCCTGACCGCGCCCGGCGGCCGCCCCGGGGGTCGCCCGAGGGCCGGCCGGCGGCGGGTCGCTCAGCTTGCCAGCCGGCGGTCGGCGAGCACCCAGCAGCGGGCCGCCCGGGCCAGGGCGAACCAGGCCGCCGAGACCACCACCATCCCGATGATCAGGGGAGGCCAGGTGAGCGCGGCGTCCCACAGCCCGATCGACCAGCCGAACAGCGCGCCCCCGGCGACCGCGCCGAGCAGCAGACTGCCGGTCAGACCGAAACCGATCAGCCGCGCCGAGCGGACGAGCCACGGTGTTCCCCACCTGGCGGCGAGCGGGCCCACCAGCAGCGCGATCAGCGCCAACGCGGCGACCAGGCCCCAGATGCCGTTCAGCGAGGCGGAGAGCAGCAGGTAGCTCTGCGGTGGCGGCGGACCGCCGCTCCAGCTCGACCCCTGCCAGGTCAGGTCACCGGCGGCGATGAGCACCACCGCCACCACGAGCGTGCGCAGCGCCAGCCCGCGTAGCGCGCCGACGGCCAGCTCGGCCTGGAAACCCGGCACGAGCTGGGCGTCGCTGCCGAACTCGGCGACCGCCCGCCGCTGCGCCTCCGCCCGCGGCAGGCCACCGTCCCGGTACGCCTCGACGGCGTCCTCCAGCGCGTGCCGCGCCTCGGCCAGCAGGTCGGCCTTGAGCCGGTTCGGCCCGTGCAACCGCGCGGACAGTTCGTGCAGCCGGCGGTCGACCACTGCCTCCTCATGCACCAGCATGCGGCCAAGCCTGCCACCGACGGGCGACACCCGCGTCAGGGAAAACCCCGATCGGCCGGGCGTCAGGGCGTGATCGCCAGGTAGCCGCGCTCGGCGGCCTCCTGGCGCAGCCACTGCTCCCGGTACCAGCCGGGGCGTGCCACCAGCTCGTCGTGCCGGCCGCGCTGCACGACCCGGCCGCCTTCGAGCACCACGATCTCGTCCAGCCCGGCCAGGCCGCTGAGCCGGTGGCTGATCAGCACCACCGAGTGCCCGGCCGGGGTGGCGGCGAGCGTGGAGTCCAGCACCGCGTCCGCAGCCGCCGGGTCGAGCCCTTCGGTCGGCTCGTCGAGCACCAGCACCGGCGGGGCGGCCAGCAGCGCCCGGGCCAGCGCGAGCCGCTGCCGCTGCCCGCCGGAGAGCTGCCCGCCCTGCTCGCCGACCACCGTGTCCCAGCCGTCGGGCTGCTCGCGTACCCAGTCGAGCAGGCCGGCCGCCCGGGTCGCGGCGGTCAGGTCCGCCTCGGTGGCGTCCGGACGGCCGAGGAGCAGGTTCTCCCTGACCGTGGCGTGGAAGACGTACGCCTCGGCGAACAGGCCGCCGACCACCCGGGGCAGGTGCTCGGCCGGGATCTCGGACACCGGCACGCCGCCGGCCGTGACCCGGCCGGTGTCGGGGCGTACCGCGCCGGTGAGCACCGCGGCGAGCGTGCTCTTGCCGGCGCCGCTCGGCCCCACCACCGCCACCCGGCGGCCGGCCGGCAGGTCGAGGTCGAACCCGGCCAGGGCGGGGGCGGCACCGGCCCGGTAGCGGACCGTCACGTCGGAGAACCGTACGTCGTGGCCGTCGGTCCGGGGCTCCGGCGCGGGCTGCGGCGTCGCCGTGGCGGGTTCGGTGAGCAGGTCGGCGACGCGGGCCAGCCCGGACCGTAGCTGGGTGCGCTGGCGGGCCGCCGCGACGAGCGCGAGCGCCACCTCCACGGCGGCGAGCGAGCCGACCGCGAGGACGCCGACCAGCACGCCGCCGACCTCGGCCCGCAGCGCCACGACCACCACGGCGGCGGCGGTGAGGCCACCGACGAGGACGCCGAGCGCGTCCACCGCGAAGCCGGTCGCGGCGAGCCGGCGTTCCAGCCGGGCCAGCCGTCCGGCCCGCTCGTCGGCGGCGGCGAGCGCGGCGCCGGTCGCCCCGAACGCGGCCAGGTCGGCGGCGCCGTGGGTGAGGTCGACCGCGTCCACGGCGAGCGCGCCCCGCAGCGGGGCCACCTCGTCGGCGGCGCGGCGGGTGATCCGGGTGGCGAGCGCGGGCAGCGCCACGCCGGCCACGAGCAGGCCGATCGCGAGCACACCGGCGGCCGGTGGTGAGATCAGCGCGGCGACGCCGACCGCGAGCACGCTGACCAGTGCCGCCGCCGCGCCGGGCACGAGGACCCGCAGGAGCAGGTCCTGGGCGGCCTCCACGTCGGAGACCAGGCGGCTCAGCGCGTCCCCGGTACGCCGGCCGGTCTCGCGGCGGGCGGCGAGCGTGGCGAAGACGCGGGCCCGCACGTCGGTGATCATGCGCAGGACCGCGTCGTGCCCGGCGAGCCGTTCGGTGTACCGGAACACTCCCCGGCTGACCGCCAGTGCCCGGACCGCGACGATGGCCACCGTCAGCCGGTCCAGCGGGGGCCGGCCGGCGGCGCTCATCAGCAGCCAGGTGGCGGTGGCCATCAGCGCCAGGCCGGCGAACTCGGTCGCGGCGGCGAGCAGCCCGGCGCCGAGCAGCCGGCTCAGGTACGGGCGGGCCAGTCGCAGCACCGCCCGCTCGGCGCCGGGGCGGGCGGGCGCGGGCGGTTCCGGTGCGCCGGAGGGCGCGACCGGAACCCCGGTCGGCCCGGCCGGCTCGCGGCCCACCGGCGTCACGCCGTCGCCGGCGGTCACCGGGCCACCGCCGGGCAGGCGGGGGAGACGGGGTTCATCGGGACACTCCCGGGCCGGCGGCGGTCGTGTGCAGTTCGGTGACCCGGCCGTCCTCGACGCGCAGGATCCGGTCGGCGTCGGCGAGCAGCGCGGGTCGGTGCGCGACGAGCAGCGCGGTACGTCCGGCGACCAGCCGCCGGGTCGCGTCCAGCACCACCGCCTCGCTGGCGCTGTCCAGCCGCGCGGTCGGCTCGTCGAGGAGCACGACCGGGGCGTCCCGGAGGAACGCGCGAGCCAGCGCGACGCGTTGCCGCTGCCCGCTGGACAGGCCGTGGCCGCGCTCGCCGAGGCGGGTGTCCAGGCCGTCGGGCAGGGCGTCGACCACCTCGTCCAGCGCGGCGCCGGTGACCGCCGCGGCGAGCGCGGCATCCGGGGTGTCCGGTGCGCCGAGGCGGATGTTGTCGGCGAGCGACCCGGCGAACAGGTGCGCCCGCTGCGGCACCCAGGCCAGCTCGCGCCGCCAGGTGTCGAGGTCGACGCCGGCCAGGTCCACCCCGTCGACGGTGACCCGCCCGAAGGTCGGTGCGACGAAGCCGAGCAGCAGGTTGAGCAGCGTGCTCTTGCCCGCGCCGCTGGGCCCGATGATCGCCACCCGGTCGCCGGGCCGGATGGTCAGCGTGACGTCGCGCAGCGCGGTGGTCCGGTCGTACGCGACTGTGACGCCCTCGAACCGGATCTCGCCCCGGCCGCCCGGCGCGGGCCGGCGGGGCTCGGCGGTGGTGGCGGGTGCGTCGGTGGCGGAGAGCGTGAGCGCCTCGTCCAGCGCGGTGAGCCCTTCCATGCTGGCGTGGAACCGGCTGCCCGCGGCGCGCAGCGGCAGGTACGCCTCCGGGGTGAGCAGCAGCACCAGCAGCGCGGTGGAGAGCGTGAGGCCGCCGCCGAGCAGCCGGATGCCGACCGGCACCGCGACCAGCGCGACGGACAGCGTCGCGACCAGTTCCAGCACCAGCGCGGACAGGAACGCGATGCGCAGCGTCTTCATGGTGGCCTGGCGGTGGCCGTCGGCCATCCGGCGTACCACGTCGACCTGCCCCTTGGACCGGCCGAACGCGCGCAGCGTGGGCAGCCCGGCCACCATGTCGAGGAAGTGCCCGCCGAGCAGCGACAGCCGGCGCCACTGCCGTTCGGTGGCGGCCTGCGCCTGCCAGCCGAGCAGCGCGCCGAAGATCGGGATGAGCGGGATGGTGAGCGCGATGATCAGCGCCGAGCTCCAGTCGGCGAACACGATCCGGGCCAGCACCGCCACCGGCACGGTGACGCTCAGGACGAGCTGCGGCAGGTAGCCGGTGAAGTAGGGGTCGAGCGCGTCCAGCCCGCGCCCGGCCAGGGTGGCGAGCTGCCCGGCCCGCTGCCCGGCGACCCAGGTGGGCCCGTGCCGGCCGACCGCGCCGAGCAGGTCGGCGCGCAGCGCCGCCTTGACCGTCGCGGCGGCCCGCGCCGCCACGGTGCCCTGCGCCCAGCTCACCAGCGCCCGCCCGGCGACAGCGGCCACGAAACCGGCCAGCGCCGGCCGGTGCAGCCGCCCGTCGAACGCCGTGGCCAGCAGCGTCGCCAGCGCGGTGGCCTGAGCGATCACCAGCAGCGCGGTGAGCCCGCCCAGCACCGCGAGCACGGCGAGGTCGCGCCGGGCCGCGGGGACCCGACGCAGCAGACGCGGGTCGAACGGGCGGCGGTTCACCAGTACACCGGTGCCCTGCCGTCGATCCGTCCCCGGAAAACCCACCAGCACATCGCCTGAAAGCCTAGTAGGGCCGGCAGGAGCGGTAACGCGAGCCATCCCAACAGGGCCAGCGTCGGGCGGCTGGCGGCCGCCTCGGCCACTGTCAGCGACGCCGCCGGGTCGGTGGTGGAGACCAGGATCCGGGGCCAGAGCGCGGCTCCGATCAGCGGCGCCGGAAGCGCCAGCGCCGTCGCGGTCGCCGCGAAGGCGATCCCGGCCCGCCCCCGCCCCAGCGCCGCGCGGGCCGCCAGCAGCGCCGCCACGAGCACCAACGGCAGGAGTACGGCCGCAGCCGGGCGCGCCACCGCGGCGCGTACCCGATCGGAGAGCAGACCCAGGACGGTGGCCGAGGCGACGGCGACGAGCGCGGCGGGCACCAGGCCGCTCGCCAGCCGGGCGAGCGCCGGTGCCTCGGCGGCGGGCAGCCGGAGCGTGAGGAACGTCGCACCGTGCACCGCCACCAGCGCCAGCAGCGCCAGCCCGGTGGCGGCGACGAACGGGGTGGCGAGGTGACCGACACCGACCACGTGGCCGTCCGCGCTCAACGGCACGCCCTGGAGCAGCCCGGCGAGCAGCGCGCCCCAGCCGAGCGCCGCGAGCAGACAGCCGACCACCACCACCCGGTCCCAGCGGGCACGAGCGGTGGCGGAGGCCGGGCGGCTGCGCAACTGCACCCCGGCGGTCACCAGCACCACCCCGGCCAGCGCGGCGAGCACGGCCGGGTAGAAGCCGGAGAGCAGCTCGCCCTCCAGCCGGGGGAACGCGCCGAACAGGATGCCGACGGCGGCCACCAGCCAGACCTCGTTGCCGAGGAAGAACGGCCCGAGCGCGGTGAGCGTGGCCCGGCTGCCCGGTGCCGGGCCACGCCGGGCCAGCAGCAGGCCGACGCCGTAGTCGTAGCCGCCGAGCACGAGGTAGGTGGCGAAGAAGAGGCCGAGCAGGGCGTACCAGGCGAGTTCCACGGCGGGCTCCCTCAGACGAACACGGGCTGGTGGTGGGCGTCGGTGTCGGGCGCGGGCGGCCGGCCGAGCGCCGGGTCGTGCGCCCCGCGGGCGGCGTGCCGGGCCAGCAGCACCCAGTTGGTCACCGCGAGCGCGCCGAGCAGCAGGCTGAACCCGATCAGCGAGGTGAGCATCAGCCCGGGTGAGACCGGCGAGACGGCCTGCGCGGTGGGCAGCAGCCCGTACGCGGCCCAGGGCTGGCGGCCGACCTCGCGGGCGATCCAGCCGAGCAGCATCGCCACGAAGGGCAGCGGCAGGCCGAGCAGGATCAGCCAGAGCGGCACCTTCAGCCGGATGATCCAGTCGCGCCAGAGCAGCGGCAGCAGGAGCCAGAGGGCGCCGAGCGTGAAGCCGATCAGGATCATGAAGCCGAGGCCGACGTTGGAGAGCACCGGTGGTTCCCAGTCGCCGGGGCCGAACCGCGCGGTCCAGTCGGCGACGAGCGCGTCGCGATCGGGGCCGCCGCCGAACTTGGTCGGCTGGAGCTGCGCGACCGGGCCGAACTGGGCGAAGCCGAAGCCCTGGAGCATGCTGACCGAGAGCGCCGCGGTGACCAGGCCGAGCCGCAGCGAGGTGCGGAAGAGCGCGTAGTCGGGGGTGCGCCGGAGCAGGTGCCAGGCGCTCACCGCGGCCATCAGCAGGCCGCCGGTGACCAGGCTCGCCGAGACGACGTGGCCGAACGCCATGCCGAACGTGGGGTTGGTGAGCAGCGCGCCGAAGTCGGTGAGGTGGGCGACGCCGTCGCGGACCTCGTACCCGACCGGGTTCTGGAGCCATGCGTTCGCCACCATGATCCAGAACGCCGAGGCGTACGCGGTGATCGCCACGCCCCAGAGCAGCGCCAGGTGCACGCCGCGCCGCAACCGGTGCCACCCGAAGATCCACATGCCGAGGAACGTGGACTCCAGGAAGAACGCCACGAGCGTCTCGATGGCCAGCGGCGCGCCGAACACATTCCCGACGTAGCGCGACAGCCCGCTCCAGTTCAGCCCGAACTGGAACTCCATCACAATGCCGGTGGCGATGCCGAGCACGTAGTTGATCACGTAGAGCTGGCCCCAGAACCGGGTCAGCCGCTCGTACACCGGCTTGCCGGTCAGGTAGCCGGCCGTCTGCAACCCGACCAGCAGCGTGACCAGGCCGAGTGTGACCGCCACGAACAGGAAGTGGATCGAGGTGGTGGTGGCGAACTGGAGGCGGGCGAGGAGCAGCGGGTCCACTGTCGTCCTCCCATGGGTTGGCTCTCTTGTCGTAGCCAAACTACACGTAGCCTCGCTACCTATAGGGGCGCGCGAACCCGGAGAAGTCCCGTAGGGGGCGAGGTCAGCTCAGGAACAGGGCGAACGGCAGGGAGACGAGCGTGCCGGCGACCGCCAGCGCCATCGCGCCCAGCACCCGCGGCGGACGGTCCGCGACGAGCAGCCGCTGCACGCGTACGTCGAGGCCGCGGTCGCCGAGTCCGAGCGTGCCGGCCGGCTGGACCCGGTGCTCGGCGGCGGCGAACCGGCGCAGCGCACCGGCCAGCGGCGCGTCCGCGTGCAGCTCCCGGGCCTTGTCGTCGGCGCGCATCTCGACCAGCAGCGCCACCCGCGCGTGCGCGTCCCGCACCCACTGGAACCAGGGCAGCGCCCGGCACAGCGCGGTGAACGGCAGCAGCACCAGGTCGTGCCGCTCCTGGGCGTGCGCGCGCTCGTGGGTCAGCACCGCTGCCAGCTCGGCCGGGTCGAGCAGGTCGAGCGTGCCCGCGCTCACCACCACCCGGGGACGCACCCCGGGCAGGCAGTACGCCGCCGCGCTCGGGTGGTCGAGCACCAGCGCGCCGGGCACCGTCGGGTCACGCCGGGCCACCAGGTGCAGCAGCTCCCGGTGCCGGCGCTGGGCTCGGACCGCCCCGTGCAGGCTGCGTACCGTCGTGGTGAGCAGCACCACGCCGATGCCGAGACCGACGCCGACCAGGCTGAGGTGCACCGCGCCCACCCCGGCGGGCAGCGTGCCGTGGGCCAGGTCGTCGGCCAGGGCCAGGAGCGCGTACCCGGTCGCCCGGTCGTACGCGTCGAGCCCCAGTGCCATCGGCAGCCCCATGGCGGACAGGCCGAGTGCCAGCCCGACCGCCTGCCAGCAGAGGATCGCCACCCGGGGCGCCCGCCACGTCCAGCGCGCGGCGGCGAGGACCTGCGCGGTCAGCCAGCAGGCCAGGATGATCGCGGCGAAGTGCAGGGCGTACGCCACGGCAGCCGCCCTACCGGTCCGTCGCCTCGTCGAGCGCCGGCCGAACGGGCCGGGGGTTCTCGACCCGGCCGGCCGGTCCGTCCTCCACCGTCGCCCCGGCCTCGGCGCCGAGCGCGGCGCGGAGCACGTCCGCCTCCGTGCCGGTCACCGAACGGGCGAAGCGCACGAGTGCGGCGTCCCGGCTGCCGCCGAGGTCGAGGGCTTCGAGCATGAGCTGGGCGATGTGCGCCTCGCGGGTGGCGGCCGGGCGGTAACGCCAGGCGCGCCCCTCCCGCTCGCGCTGCACCATGCCCTTGCCGGCGAGCCGGTCGAGCACGGTCATGACCGTGGTGTAGGCGAGTTCGCGGCCGTCCAGGGCGTCGGCGACCTCGCGCACCGTCACGCCACCCGACGAGGCGGGCGCCGCGTCCCACAGCACGTCCATCACCGCACGCTCAAGGTCCCCCAGCCGAGTCACCCGTCAATCCTACCCCCGGTAGTAGACCCCTTCCGCCGCCCCGGTCCCCGTTCCCCCTCCCGAAGATCAACGCCAGCTCGGGGAAGTGGTGCGGTCCGGGGCGGATCGATGCAGCCACCTCGGGGTGCTGGTGCCGATCTTGTCCGTCCCAAGCGTGCGCGCTCTGTGAGATCAACACCGGCTCGGCGAGGTGGTGCCGTCCCGGGCTGGTCGATGCAGCCACCTCGGCGTGCTCGCGTCGATCTTGCGACGGAGAGTCCCGGCTACTTCCCGGGAATCCGGTGTCGACCACGCCGTGGTCGGGTGGGTGCCCATCGGCAAGATCCACGCCAGTTCGGGGAGGTGGTGCTGTCCTGCGTCGCTCGATGCAGTCACTTCCGCGTACTGGTGTTGATCTTGCCCATTCCGTGTGGGCGCACCGGGTGAGATCAACACCGGCTCGGGGAGGTGGTGCTGTCCTGGGCTGGTCGATGTGGCCACTTCGCGGAGCTGGTGTTGATCTCGGTGGTCGAGGGTGGACGGTGGGGACGAGGCCGGAGCGGACTGCGTCGGTCAGACGCCCTTCGGGTGCCAGACCGTCTTGGTCTCCAGCAGCGTGGTCATCCGGGTGATGCCGGGGTCGGCGTACCAGTCGTGGTCGGCCGGGGCCGGCCGCAGCACCCGCTTGAGGTTCTCCGCGGCCTTGATCTCCAGGTCGGCGGCCAGCTCGGCGTCGGCGACGCCGGTCAGGTCGATCGCGTTGACGTCCATGTGCGCGGCGAGCGTCGGCACGGTCTCGGTCAGCCGGCCGGTGAGGATGTTGACCACCCCGCCGGGCAGGTCGGAGGTCGCGAGCACCTCGGCCAGTGTCACCGCCGCCAGCGGCGCCGCCGGGGAGGCGGCCACCACCACCGTGTTGCCGGTGACGATCGCCGGGGCGATCACGCTCACCAGGCCGAGCAGCGCGGGCTCCTCCGGGGCCACCGCCGCCACCACGCCCGTCGGCTCCGGCGCGGACAGGTTGAAGTACGGGCCGGCCACCGGGTTAGCGCCGCCGTACACCTGGGACAGCTTGTCGGACCAGCCCGCGTACCAGACCCAGCGGTCGATCGCCGCGTCCACCTCGTCGGCCGGGACGCCCAGGGCGACGAACTGCTCGCGCCGGCCCTCCAGCATCTCGGCGACCCGGTAGAGGATCTGACCTCTGTTGTACGCGGTCGCCCCGGCCCAGCCCTTCACCGCGGCGCGGGCGGCCACGACCGCGTCCCGCGCGTCCTTCCGGGAGGCAAGAGACACGTTCGCGGATTGCACGAGATACGACCGTCCCGACTCGCTGCGCGGGAACTTCCCGCCGATGAAGAGCTTGTACGTCTTGCGTACCGCGACCCGCTCAGACATTGAGGTACCCCTCCAGCCCGTGCCGGCCGCCCTCGCGACCGTAGCCCGACTCCTTGTAGCCGCCGAACGGCGAGGTCGGGTCGAACTTGTTGAACGTGTTGGCCCACACCACGCCGGCGCGCAGCCGGTCGGCCAGCCACAGGATCCGGGAGCCCTTGTCGGTCCAGATCCCGGCCGACAGCCCGTACGGCGTGTTGTTGGCCTTCTCGACGGCCTCCGCCGGGGTGCGGAACGTCAGCACGGACAGCACCGGGCCGAAGATCTCCTCGCGGGCGATCCGGTGCGCCTGGGTGACGCCGGTGAAGATGGTCGGCGCGAACCAGAAGCCGCGCTCGGGCAGCTCGCACGGCGGCGACCAGCGCTCGGCGCCCTCGGCGGACCCGGCGTCGGACAGCTCCCGGATCCGGGCGAGCTGCTCGGCCGAGTTGATCGCGCCGATGTCGGTGTTCTTGTCCAGCGGGTCACCGACCCGGAGCTGGGCCATCCGGCGCTTCAGCGACTCCAGCACCCGGTCGGCCACCGACTCCTGGACCAGCAGCCGGGAACCGGCGCAGCAGACGTGCCCCTGGTTGAAGAAGATGCCGTTGACGATGCCCTCGACGGCTTGGTCGATCGGGGCGTCGTCGAAGACGATGTTCGCGGCCTTGCCGCCCAGCTCCAGCGTGAGCTTCTTGCGGGTGCCGGCGACCGAGCGGGCGATGGCGCGGCCGACCTCGGTGGAGCCGGTGAACGCGACCTTGTCCACGCCCGGGTGCTCGACCAGCGCCCGGCCGGTGTCGCCGGCGCCGGTGACGATGTTCACCACGCCGGCCGGCAGGTCGGCCTGCTGGCAGATCTCGGCGAACAGCAGCGCGGTGAGCGGGGTGGTCTCGGCGGGCTTGAGCACCACCGTGTTGCCGGCGGCGAGCGCCGGGGCGATCTTCCACGCCAGCATGAGCAGCGGGAAGTTCCACGGGATTACCTGCGCGGCCACGCCCAGCGGCTTCGGGTCGGGGCCGAAACCCGCGTGCGGAAGCTTGTCCGCCCAGCCGGCGTAGTAGAAGAAGTGCGCGGCGACCAGCGGCAGGTCGACGTCGCGGGACTCCTTGATCGGCTTGCCGTTGTCCAGCGACTCCAGCACCGCCAGCTCGCGCGAGCGCTCCTGGATGATCCGGGCGATCCGGAACAGGTACTTGGCCCGGTCCCGGCCCGGCATCGGACCCCAGACCTTCTCGTACGCGGTCCGGGCGGCGCGGACCGCGCGGTCCACGTCCTCCTCGCCGGCCTCGGCGACCTCGGCCAGCACCTCCTCGGAGGCCGGGTTCACCGACTTGAAGCTGCCGCCGGAGGCCGGGTCGACGAACGCGCCGTCGACGAAGAGCCCGTACGAGGGCTTGATGTCCACCACCGAGCGGGACTCGGGGGCGGGAGCGTATTCGAACATCGCGTTCAGTCCAGGGTGAAGTAGTCGGGGCCGGCGTAGACGCCGGTCGTCAGCTTGGTGCGCTGCATGAGCAGGTCGTTGAGCAGGCTCGACGCGCCGAACCGGAACCAGTCCGGGCTCAGCCAGTCGGCGCCGACCGTCTCGTTGACCATGACCAGGTACTTGATCGCGTCCTTGGTGGTCTTGATGCCACCGGCCGGCTTCACGCCGACCTGACGCCCGGTGGCGGCGCGGAAGTCGCGCACCGCCTCCAGCATGACCAGCGTCACCGGCAGGGTCGCCGCGACCGGGACCTTGCCGGTGGAGGTCTTGATGAAGTCGCCGCCGGCCAGCATGGCGAGCCAGGACGCGCGCCGCACGTTGTCGTACGTGGCCAGCTCGCCGGTCTCCAGGATCACCTTGAGGTGTGCGTCCCCGCACGCCTCCTTGGTGGCGACGATCTCGTCGTAGACCTCGGAGTAGCGCCCGGCCAGGAACGCGCCCCGGTTGATCACCATGTCGATCTCGTCCGCGCCCGCCTCGACCGCTGCCCGCACGTCGGCGAGCTTGATCTCCAGCGGCGCCTGGCCGGACGGGAACGCGGTCGCCACGCTCGCCAGGTGCACGCCGCTGCCGCGCAGCACCTCGGCCACGTACGGAACCATCGACGGGTAGACGCAGACGGCGCCGACGTGCGGGCAGCTCGGGTCGGCCGGGTCGGGGCGCAGCGCCTTGGCGGCCAGCGCCCGCACCTTGCCCGGGGTGTCCGCCCCTTCCAGGGTGGTCAGGTCGACCATCCGGATCGCCAGGTCGATCGCCTCGGCCTTGGCCGTGGTCTTGATGGAGCGGGTGCCGAGTTGCGCCGCCCGCTGCTCCGCGCCGACCTGGTCCACGCCGGGCAGGCCGTGCAGGAAGGTCCGCAGAGTGGTCTCGGATCGTCCCAGCTCGGTGAGGTCCGACCGGGCCGACGTCGTTGTCGCCGTCATGCCCCGAATAGTACGCACCCGCGAGTCGAGTGATCTTGCTCACGGTCGACCGGTCGTGAGCGTCATACGTGAGCGGTGTCGCTGGTCGTACCGCACCCGCCCTGCGCCCGGCCGGCGAACGGTAGGTTGAGCGATCGTGGACGTAACCGTCATTGACCATCCGCTCGCCCAGACGCGGCTGACCGCCATGCGGGACGCCCGGACCGACTCGTCGTCGTTCCGGGCCGCGCTGCGCGAACTCACCACCATGCTGGTGTACGAGGCCGCGCGCTCCTTCCCGGTCGAGAAGTACTCGATCCAGACCCCGGTCACCGCCACCGAGGGCAGCCGGCTGGCGAACCCGCCGCTGCTGGTGCCGGTGCTGCGGGCCGGTCTCGGCATGGCCGACGCCGCGCTCGGCCTGCTGCCCGAGTCGTCGATGGGCTTCGTCGGCCTGGCCCGCGACGAGGAGACGTACGAGCCTCGCGCGTACATGGAGTCGCTGCCGCGTGACCTCGCCGGCCTGCCGGTGCTGGTGCTCGACCCGATGCTCGCCACCGGCGGCTCGCTGGAGCACTGCTGCCGGCTGCTCGCCGACCGCGGCTGCACCGACATCACGGTGCTGTGCGTGCTGGCCGCGCCGGTCGGCATCGAGCGGCTGGAGCGCTCCGGCCTGCCGCTGCGCCTGGTCACCGCCTCGATCGACGAGGGCCTGAACGACTCGAAGTTCATCGTCCCCGGCCTGGGCGACGCCGGCGACCGCCAGTTCGGCGGCATGCCCCGCTTCTGATCCGGCCGTCCGGGGAGCAGGTTCGACCCGTTGACCCCGGGATCCGGCGATTCGGTGGAGAGGGCCCCTTCCCGCGTGGAAGGGGCCCTCTCGGCGTGAATCGGGCGGCCCCGGCGAGTCGATGCGCGGGGGTGCGGGGAGGCGCTAGCGTTCCGGGCCATGACTGGTGTTGCGCTCGCCGAGGAGCTGCTGCTCCTCGCGTATGACGACGAAACCGGCAAGGCCACCATGCCGCGGATCAGCCTTGACCTGGGCATGGCCGCCGCCGTGCTGGTCGAGCTGGCCCTGGCCGGACGGGTCGCGTACGCGGACGGGAACCTGGCGGTGGTCGACCCGGCCCCGACCGGCGAGCCGATCGCGGACGCCGTCCTCGCCAAGATCGCCGCGGACACCCCGCACACGCCGTCGTCGTGGGTGCAGCGGCTGCGGCACGGGCTGCGCGACCGGATCCTCTCCGACCTCTGCGGCCGGGGCGTGGTGCGCGACGTGGACGAGACCGAGCTGGGCTTCATCCACGTGCACCGCTACCCGGTGGCCGACGCCTCGGTCGAGGCGGACATCCGGCAGCGGCTGGCCGAAGCGCTGACCAGCGGGCAGCTCCCGGACGAGCGGACCGCCGCGCTGGCCACGCTCGTCGCGGTGCTGCGGATGGAACCCGCGCTGGGGCTGACCGGCCCGGCCGCCGAGGACGCCGGCCGGCGCCTGGAGGAGATCGCCGCCGGCGCCGGGTTCTCCGGCACCGTCAGCCTGGACGACAGCGTGGTTCGCCCGTCGATCAGCCTGGTCATCGCCGCGCTGGGCCAGGCCGTGGACGCCGCCCTCGGCAAGCGGCCCGCCGCGAGCTGAGGCCGTTGACCGGTGCGTCCGTCGCCGCCGCAGCGACGGCGGACGCACCGGGCCGTCAGAGCCCCAGGGCGGCGGCGATCTCGTTGCGCAGCTCGGCCACGGCGGCCCGCGCGCGCTGCCGGGCCGCCGGCACGTCGCCGCCGCCCACCGGCTCCACCACCTCCAGGTACGCCTTGAGCTTCGGCTCGGTGCCGGACGGCCGGATCACCACCCGGGCCGCGCCGGTGCGCAGGATCACCACGTCCGCGTCGGGCAGCAGGTCGGACGCCTCGGTCACCGGCTGCCCGAGCAACGCGGTCGGGGTGGCCGCCCGGATCCGGGCCATCGAGTCCGCGATCACCCGCAGGTCCTCCACCCGGACCGAGAGCTGCTCGGTGTGGTGCACGCCGAACTCGGCGGCGAGCTCGTCCAGCCGGTCGAGGAGCGTACGGCCCTCGGCCTTGAGACCGGCGGCCAGCTCGGCGACCGTCAGCGCCGCGGTGATGCCGTCCTTGTCGCGGACGTGACCCGGCGCGACGCAGTAGCCCAGCGCCTCCTCGTAGCCGTACACCAGCGGCTCCCGGCCCCCGCCGGCCCGGACGATCCACTTGAACCCGGTGAGCGTCTCGTCGTAGGGCAGGCCCCGGGCCGCCGCCATGGCCCGCAGCAGCGCCGAGGACACGATCGTGGTGGCGTACAGGCCGGTCACCCCGCGCCGCATCAGGTGGTCGGCCAGCAGCGCGCCCACCTCGTCGCCGCGCAGCATCCGCCAGGATCCGGCGTCGCGTACGGCCACCGCGCAGCGGTCCGCGTCCGGGTCGTTGGCGATGGCGAGGTCCGCGCCGGTGCGGTCGGCGAGCGCGACCAGCAGGTCCACCGCGCCCGGCTCCTCCGGGTTGGGGAAGCTGACGGTCGGGAACGCCGGATCCGGCTCGGCCTGCTCGGGCACCACGCCGGGAACGCCGAAACCGGCGCGCGCGAACGCGGCGGTCAGCACCGCGGCGCCCACCCCGTGCAGCGGCGTGTACGCCACCTTCAGGTCCCGTGGTCCGGCCGGGTCCACCACGGCGGCGGCCTGCTCGACGTACGCGGTCACCAGGTCGTCGCCGAGCACCTGACCGGCCGGGCCGAGCGGTACCGCCGCGAGCGGGCCGACCGCCCGGATGGCCGCCTCGATGCCGGCGTCGGCGGGCGGCACGATCTGCGCGCCCGCGCCCAGCTCCCCGCCGAGCTGCGCGCCCAGGTAGACCTTGTAGCCGTTGTCCTGCGGCGGGTTGTGGCTGGCGGTGACCATCACCCCGGCGACCGCGCCGAGCTGCCGGACCGCGAACGCCAGCACCGGCGTGGGCAGCGGCCGGGGCAGCAGCAGAGCCGGGCGACCAGCGCCGGTGGCCACCTGGGCGGTGCGCTCGGCGAACGCACGGGAGCCGCGCCGGGCGTCGTACCCGATCACCAGCGGGCCCTCGCCGTCCTGGGCGGCGAGCCACCCGACCAGCCCGGCGGCGGCCTGGGTGACCACGGCGAGGTTCATGCCGTTCGGCCCGGCCCGCAGCGGACCGCGTAGCCCGGCGGTGCCGAAGGTCAGCGGACCGGCGAACCGGTCGGCCAGGTCGGCCGCCGTGCCGGGCAGCCCGTCGAGGACCGCGCGCAGCTCGACGCGGTCGTCCGGGTCCGGGTCGTCGGCGAGCCAGCGCTCGGCGCGTACGCGAAGGTCGTCAAGGTCAGTGGTTTCCGCCGCCATTGCCTCATGAAAGCACGGCGGCGGATCACCACTGGCCGTCGGCCTCGACTCAGTTGGCCGCCGTGAGCTGGAACGAGTCGACCATCGCGTCGAAGATCGGCTTGCTCTCGGCGAATCGTGCGTCGGTCGTGGAGAGGTAGAACGAGTAGACCTTGCCGTCCTTGACCAGGCCCCGCCAGATGCCGTGCCGCATGGCCTCGCCCTCGCCGCAGGTGTATTCGAGCTGGCCCGCGGTCTGGCCGGCGAGTGGCTGCTCGGAGACTGACAACTCGGTGTAGGGGGCCGGGCAGGTCTTGCTGTTCGCGGTCTTGCTCTTCAGGTTCCGCGAGGCGAACTCGGCCCAGCTGATCGAGGTGCCGCCCCACTTCTCGGCGATGACCCGCACCTTGCGGCCCTCGTCCTCCGGGTCGACGTAGTCGACGTAGAGGCCGCCGGTCTGCTGCTGCCAGCCCTTCGGGACCTGGATGGTGACGCCCTTGACGGTCCGCTCCTGCATCTCCGGCGCGGCCGCCGCCGAGGTGGTGGGCAGCGTGCCCACGATCGGCGGGGGAGCGTCGTCGCCGCCGCTGGTCAGCGCGATCACGCTCACCAGCAGCACCACGGCGAGGCCACCGGCGGCGGCGAGCTGGACCTTGCGCGGCCACGCCTTCACCCGGCCGAGCAGGCCCTTGGCGCTGCCGAGCGCCCCGCCACCACCGGCGGCGGCCGGCGCGGTGGCCGGGGTGGTCCACGCCTGGCCGGTGCCGGGCACCGACCACTGGTTGCCGCCGCCGTAGACCGGCTGGGTGGCGTCGACGGTACGGCCGTAAGCGGTGGGCACCGCCTGGGTCGCGTCCGCTCCGGCGCCCTGGCCGAGCCGGACCGTGGCGTCCGGCGAGATGCGCTGGGTGGCCTCCGGCGTGCCCGGCCCGGACATCGCGCCGGTGGGGGTGTGCAGCGGGCCGGCCAGCGCGTCGGCGCTGGTCTCGTCGAGCGCGGCGGCTCCCGCCGGGGCCTTGTCGGCCTGGGGCCGCTCGCCGCGGCGCAGCGCGGCGAGCCGGTCGGTGAGCGACTCGTCGGGGCCGATCATCGCCCGGCCGCCGATCTGCCCGCTCGGCTTCGGCTCCGCCGCGATCGCCGGCGGCGTGGTCGGTCGCGGCACCGGCACCACCGCGTACGGGTCGGTGACCGAGTTGACGGCGGTGGCGGTGCTGGTCAGCGGACCGGCGAGCAGCTCGCGCAGGTTGGCCCGGGCCCGGTGCACGTCCATCCGGCGGGCCGGGTCCTTCTCCAGCAGCCCCATCAGCACGCCGGTCAGCGGGCCGCTGCGCTGCGGCGTGGCGGGCGGGTCCTCGACCACGGCGTGCATGGTCTCGATCGGGTCGCCCTTGTCGAACGGGGGCCGGCCCTCGACCGCCGTGTAGAGCGTCACGCCGAGCGAGAACAGGTCGCTCGGCGGCCCGAACTCCTGGCCCATGGCCCGCTCGGGCGAGATGAAGTGCGGCGAGCCGAGCACCATGCCGGGCGTGGTGAGCTGCACGTCGGTGGGCATCCGGGCGACGCCGAAGTCGGTCAGCACGCAGCGGCCGTCGGTGCAGATCAGCACGTTCGCCGGCTTGACGTCGCGGTGCAGCACGCCGATCGCGTGCGCCACCTCCAGCGCGCCGAGCAGCGCGATCCCGATCTTGGCGACGGCGCGCGGCGCGACCGGCCCGTCCTCGATCACCATGTCGGCCAGGCTGCGGGCGTCCAGCAGCTCCATCACGATCCACGGGCGGCCACCCTCGGTGACCACGTCGTAGACCTGCACCACTGCCGGGTGCTGGATCGCGGCGGCGGCACGGGCCTCCCGCAGCGTCCGTTCGTAGAGCGCGTCCCGGTCGCTCGGGGCGAGCCCCGGCGGGAGGACGACCTCCTTGACCGCCACATCGCGGCGCAGCAACGTGTCTGTGGCCCGCCAGACCGTGCCCATGCCTCCGTTGCCCACGGGGGAGCGCAGCGAGTAGCGACCACCGATGGTGGTGCCGGGTGCCGCGCGTCCAGTGGGGGGACTGGCCGGTCCGCCGCTCCACGTCGGAATCTGAGTCACAGAAAAGCCACCGGGGGATATCGAGGGGGCTGGGACACAACCCCTCTATCTTGCTGGTTCCGACGCCCGATGCGAAACCCGACGCGGCGGGCGTTTACCTACTCGACGGTATGTGGTCGGCCGCTCACCTCCGGTGGGTCGCCGCCGGGAGGTGTGCGGTATCCCTCACCCACCTGGCGGTCTGCGCGTCCTACCATCCGGTAATGAGCGATGCGCGGTCAAGCGAGTCGGGTTTCCCGATCCAGGGCGTCTACACGGCGGCAGACCTTCCGGCGGACCTGGACGCCCGGCTGGGCGAGCCGGGCGAGTTCCCGTACACCCGCGGGGTCTACCCGACGATGTACACGTCCCGGCCCTGGACCATGCGACAGTACGCCGGGTTCGGCACGGCGACCGAGAGCAACGCGCGCTACCACCAGCTGCTGCGCGCCGGCACCATGGGCCTGTCGGTCGCGTTCGACCTGCCCACCCAGATGGGGTACGACTCGGACGACCCGATCGCGCACGGCGAGGTGGGCAAGGTCGGCGTCGCCATCGACTCCATCGAGGACATGCGCACGCTGTTCGGCGGCATCCCGCTGGACAAGGTCTCCACCTCGATGACCATCAACGCGCCCGGCTCGGTGCTGCTGCTGCTCTACCAGCTCGTGGCCGAGGAGAACGGCGTGCCCGGGGCGGCGCTCAACGGCACGATCCAGAACGACATCCTCAAGGAGTACATCGCCCGGGGGACGTACATCTACCCGCCGAAGCCCTCGCTGCGGCTGGTCGCGGACACCTTCGCCTACTGCCGGGCCGAGGTGCCGAAGTGGAACACCATCTCCATCTCCGGCTACCACATGGCCGAGGCCGGCGCCTCGCCCGCGCAGGAGGTCGCGTTCACGCTCGCCAACGGCGTGGAGTACGTCCGCGCGGCGCTCGCCGCCGGGCTGGCCGTGGACGACTTCGCGCCCCGCCTGTCGTTCTTCTTCGTGGCCCGCACCACGCTGCTGGAGGAGGTCGCGAAGTTCCGCGCGGCCCGGCGGATCTGGGCCCGGCTGATGCGCGACGAGTTCGGCGCGAAGAACCCGAAGTCGATGATGCTGCGGTTCCACACCCAGACCGCGGGCGTGCAGCTCACCGCCCAGCAGCCGGAGGTGAACCTGGTCCGGGTGGCGGTGCAGGGCCTCGGCGCGGTGCTCGGCGGCACCCAGTCGCTGCACACCAACAGCTTCGACGAGGCCATCGCGCTGCCCACCGAGAAGGCGGCCCGGCTGGCGCTGCGGACCCAGCAGGTGCTGGCGTACGAGACGGACCTGACCGCCACCGTCGACCCGTTCGCCGGGTCGTACGTGGTGGAGGCGATGACCGCCGAGGTGGAGGCGGCCGCCACCGAGCTGATGGACCGGGTCTTCGACCACGGTTCGGCGGTGGACGCGATCGAGGCCGGGTTCCAGAAGCGGGAGATCGAGCAGTCCGCGTACCGGATCGCCCAGGAGATCGACTCGGGCGAGCGGGTGGTGGTCGGACTCAACCGGTTCCAGATCGACGAGGAGGAGCCGTACGAGCCGCTGCGGGTCGACCCGTCGATCGAGGCGGCGCAGGGCGAGCGGCTGGCCCGGCTGCGTGCCGAGCGGGACTCGGGCGCGGTCGAGCGGGCTCTGGCCGAGCTGCGTGCCGCCGCCGAGGGGGACACCAACGTGCTCTACCCGATGAAGGAGGCGCTGCGCGCCCGCGCCACGGTCGGCGAGGTCTGCGGAACGCTGCGCGAGGTGTGGGGGATCTACCGGCCCAGCGACCGGTTCTGATTCGTCCGGCGGCGGCCCCGCCGCGCACCCTGAGTGCGCGGCGCGGGCCGCCTTCGCGTGTGCGATTCGGCGATTCGGGTAACCGGAACGGGTGAACGGGACGGACAGCGTGTGCGGTCGGCGGTCGGGCGCTCGTGTCACCGTCGGGAGTCTTCCGGCAGCCGACAGTTGTCGTGCAATTGTCGGAGCGGCAGTTAATTGCCGCGACTAATGCGACAATTCGGAACGACGGGTCGGTATTTGTGGCCGTTGAAACGGTTACGCGTTGTAGGAGGTGGGAGGCGGATGACGGCGTTCGACCGCGATCTACCTGCTGTCCCGCAGATATTCGAGCCCTCTCACCAGGGCATTCGTGACGCTGCGCGGTCCGACCGCTACGCGAAAGATGTTGCGCAGCGTCACCGTCGGAGGTCTAGGCTGTCTGCTGTCCGACCCGAAGATCCATCCACTTCTAGTGATCGAGAATTCGACGTGACGAGTGCGTTGACGCTGCCTTCCGGCGGCCTGCTGTCGTCGTCCCGGCCCGAGGCGCCGACCGGTTACCAGCCCCTGCCCTTCGAGCTCGACCATCTGCTCGCGCTGCGCGTACCCGGCCTCATCGCCACCCGCCGTCACATCCACTCCCACCCGGAGCTGTCCGGCGAGGAGTTCGAGACGGCCGCCCTGGTACACCGCGAACTGTCCCTCGCCGGGCTGAAGCCGCGCCTGCTGCCCAAGGGCAACGGCGTCATCTGCGACATCGACGGACGCCCGGACGGCCCGGTGATCGCGCTCCGCGCTGACATCGACGCGCTGCCGCTGAGCGACCCGAAGGACGTGCCGTACCGCTCGACGGTGGAGGGCGTCTGCCACGCCTGCGGCCACGACGTGCACACGTCGGTGATGCTCGGCGTGGGCATGCTGCTCGCCCAGCTCGCGGACACGGGCCGGCTCGACGGCCGGGTCCGGCTGATCTTCCAGCCCGCCGAGGAGATCCTGCCCTGCGGCTCGCTGGAGGTCATCGAGGCCGGCGGCCTGGACGACGTGGTGCAGATCTTCGCGTTGCACTGCGACCCGAACCTGCCGGTGGGCAAGGTCGGCCTGCGGGTCGGCCCGATCACCGCCGCCGCCGACAACGTCACCGTCCGGCTCACCGGGCCGGGCGGGCACACCGCCCGCCCGCACCTGACCGTCGACCTGGTGGACGCGCTCGGCCGCCTGGTCACCGAGGTGCCGACGCTGATCAGCCGCCGGGTGCCGGCCAACAGCGGACTGCTGCTGGTGTTCGGCCACGCGTCGGCCGGCACCCGTTACAACGTCATCCCGTCCGAGGCGTGCGCGGCCGGCACCCTGCGGGTGATGGACCGCGACACCTGGGACCAGGCGCCCAAGATCGTGGCTCAGGTGGTGCGGGACGTGCTCGCCCCCACCGGCGCCACGGTCGACCTGGAATACCTGCGTGGCCGGCCCCCGGTGACCAACGACGCCGGTGCCATCGGTGTGCTCACCGCGGCCACCGCCGCGGCGCTCGGCCCCGACGGCATCGCCGAGACGCCGCAGAGCATGGGCGGCGAGGACTTCTCCTGGTACCTGGAGCACGTGCCGGGCGCGCTCGCCCGCCTCGGCGTCGGCCGCAGCGGGCCCAACGTGGACCTGCACCGGGCCTCGTTCGACGTGGACGAGCGCGCCATCGAGGCGGGCGTACGCCTCATGGTCCAGACCGCGCTGCGGGCACTGGCGGCGGCGCGCTGACCGGACCGCCGGCCAGCCCCGCCGGCATCGGCACCAGTTCGGGGCCCGGCGGCGTCCGCCGGGCCCGCACCCGGCGCCGCCACAGGAGCAGCAACCACAGCGGTACGCCGATCACGACCGCGAAGGGCAGCACCGCGCCGAGCACTGTGAGCAGGACCCGGGCCGAGGCCAGGAACGCCGTCCAGCCGCCGCCCAGCCCGGCCAGGAAGCCCAGGTCGGACTCCTCCTCGGCGGTGCTGGCGTCCTGACCGAGGAACGTCACGGTGATGGTGGAGAGCGAGGTCAGGTCCGCCAGCCGGCGCTTGCGGGCCTCCAGCGAGGCCAGATCCGCCTGCCGGGTGCCCACCTCGTTCTCCAGCCGCACCAACTCGTCCACCGAGGTGGCCCGGGCGAGCAGCTTCCGGGCGCTCTCCACCCGCGCCCGCTGGGTGGCGATCCGGGCGTCCAGGTCCACCACCTGCTCGGTGACGTCCTCGGTGCGGATCTCCCGGCGCTCCTGCCGGCCGAGGCCGGCGAGCCGGTCGATCACCGCGCTGAACCGGTCCGCCGGCACGCGCAGTGTCAGCGCGGCCCGCGCCTCGGCGGCCCGGCTCGACCGCCGGTCCGCGCCGACGAACCCGCCGGCCGCTGTCACAGCCGTGGTCGCCTCCCGCGCGGCGGCCTCCACATCGTCCACCCGGACCTGCATGGTCCCGGTGTAGATGATGGACCGCTGGTCGACCCGCAGGTCCGCGCCGCCGGTGCCGCCGGGGGCGGCCTGGTCGCGGTCCGCGCCACCGCCGTCCGCGCCGCCCTCGGCGGCCTGCTCGCGTCCCGCGCCCGAGTCCGCGGCCGAGTCGCTGCCACCGTCACCGCCCGCGCCGCAGGCGCCCACACCCAGCGCCGCTATCAGACCCACAGCCACCAGGGCCACGCCCCGGAGTCGTCGTCCACCCATACCCCGTACTCCGATCGTCGACGGCCCCGCCCACCGGGACCGATACCTCGGACGTGACGCGTGGTCGCGCCGGTTCCGGCAGACTGCGCTGAGGACATCACGATTCGATAATCGAGGAGTCACGATGCAGGTCACCAAGTACGCCCACTCCTGTCTCCGGCTGGAGCACGACGGTGCGGTGCTCGTCGTCGACCCGGGTGTCTTCAGCGATCCGGCCGCGCTGGACGGGGCGGACGCGGTGCTGGTCACCCACGAACACCCGGACCATGTGGACGTCGGCGCGCTGACCCGGGCGCTGGAGCGGCGGCCGGTGCCGGTGCACGGCCCCGCCTCGCTGGCCGGGGTGCTCGGCGACGCCGCCGAGGCGCTGGTGACGGTCGAGCCCGGACAGTCGTTCACAGTCGCCGGGGTGCCGGTGCGGTCGTACGGCGGGCAGCACGCGGTCATCCACCCGGACATCCCGGTGATCCAGAACATCGGCTACCTCTTCGCCGACGTGGTGTACCACCCGGGTGACGCGTTGTTCGTGCCCGACGACGTGCAGGTGGACACGCTGTTCGCCCCGATCCACGCGCCCTGGTCGAAGTTCTCCGAGGTGGTCGACTTCATCCGCGCGGTCGCGCCGCGCCGGGCGTACGCGCTGCACGACGGGCTGCTCAACGACAACGGCTTCGGCGTGCTGGACCGGCAGTACACGGCGATGTCCAACACCGACTACCGCCGTCTGGAGCCGGGCACCCGGATCGACGCCTGAACATGGCCGAGGTGCCCGCGGAGGTGATCCGGCAGCTCTACGCCACGCCGCCGGACCGGTTCGTCGCGGCCCGGGACGCCGCCGTCGCGCAGGCGCGGCAGTCCGGCGATCCGCGTACCGCCCGGGAGATCGGCAAGCTGCGCCGCCCCACAGTGGCGGCCTGGCTGGTCAACCTGCTGGCGATCCGCCGGCCCGAGCTGGTCGCCGACCTGAGCCAGCTCGCCGAGTCGCTGCGCGCCGCACAGCGCGACCTGCGCGGCGGCAAGCTCCGGGAACTGTCCGCGCAGCGGCGCGCCGTCGTGGGCGCGCTGGTGGCGGAGGTACGCCGGCTCGCCGCCGCCGAACCCGCCGCGCCCCCGGCCGGGAAGCTGCCGCTGGGCGAGGTGGAGGCGACACTCAACGCCGCGCTGTCCGACACCGAGGTGGCCGGACAGGTGCGCGCCGGACGCCTGCTGCGGGCCAGCCACTACGCCGGGTTCGGCGAGGTGCCCCGCCCTCAACTGCGGCTCGTGACAGGGGGCGAGGAGACGCCGGTCGTACCGGATCGGGCGGCCGAGCGGGCCGACGCGCGCCGGGCCCGCGACGAGCGCGCGGCGCGGGCCGAACGGGCCGGGCGGCGGCGGACCGCGACCCGGGAACTGACCCGGGCCCGCGCGGACCTCGACCGGGCCGAGAAGGAGCTGGCCACGGCCGACGCGGCCGAGCGGGACGGCGCCGCGACGCTGGACCGGATCGAGACCGAACTGGCCGAGTTGGAACGTCGCCGGGCCGTGGCCGAGCAGGATCTGAGCCGGGCCCGGCTGGCCCGCCGGGGCGCGGAACGGGCGGTCACCGCGGCCCGGCGCCGGGCCGGTGAGGTGGAGGCCGTGTTGGAGGCGCTGGACGCCGAAGAGGGGGATGCCGACACCGGTGACCACGCGGCAGACTGAGCGTGATGAATGGCAACGGTGGAGTGACGGCGACGGGCGGCCGATGACCCCGGAACAACTCGCCGCCGCCTGCAAACCGCTCGTGCTCGAACTCGGGGAGGCGTTCGCCCGCTGCCCGTCGACGCTGCGCCGGGCGCGGCTGCTCGGCATCTCCGGGTGGGCCTTCTACATCACCGGGCGGGCCGGGGCGCTCGGTGACGTCCGCGCCGAGACGGTCGCTGCGGCGCTCGGCTTCATCGCGCCGGACGCGGTCACCGACGGCTGGGACGCCGCCGCGCGGACCGTCCCGCCGCTGGAGGTGGCCGCCGCCAACCTGGCCGAGTGCTGCCGGTGGGGCACCGCCCGGCTGGGCGACGGCGCCGAGTCGTCCCGGCTCGCCGCGCTGATGGGCCGGGCGGTCGACGCGGCGGACGGCAGCGGCATGCCGCTGTTCGCCGCCTGGCGGGCCATGCCGGTGCCCGATCCGTCGCCCGGTGCGCGGGCGGCTGTGGGCATGCTGCTGCTGCGTGAGCACTTCGCCGGGGCGTACCTGCTGGCGGTGCGCGCGGCCGGGCTGACGCCGCTGGAGGCGGTGCTGGCCGGGCCGGAGGGCGAGACGGGCGCGGCCGCGTGCGGCTGGGTGCCCCCGTACCCGCCGGTCGGGCCACTGGTGCGGCGCCGGCTGTGGGCCGAGGCGGTGACCGACCGGCTGGCGTCGGCGGCGTTCCGTGCGTTGAACACCGCCGAGGGCGCTGAGCTGCTGAGTCTGCTCGGCGCCGCGCGGCAGCGCGCCCGCGGCGGATAAATGGGAGGCGACGCGGCCGGTCCGGCTGCCAGGATCTGGCCCGTGACGCTCCCCGCCGGCTGGTCGGCCCGCCGCCCGACCCTCGACGACGTGCCCGCGATCCTGGCGGTGGTGCACGCCGCCGACACGTTCGCCGTGGGCTATCCCGACTTCGACGACGAGGACGTGCGGTCCGCGCTGACCGCGCCCCACGTCGACCCGGCCCGGGACTCCTGGCTGGTCACCGACCCGGACGGTACGGCGGTCGCCTGGTCGATCCTGGCCAACCCGAGCGGGGTGGGCCGGGAGTGGGTGGACGTCCTCGTCGACCCCGACCGCGGCGCCGACCTGCGCGCGCCGCTGCTGGCGCGGCTGCTGGAGCGGGTCGCCGAACGGGCCGCCGAGCGCGGCCTGCCCGCGCTGACCGCGCGCACCGGCGTGTACGCGCCGGAGACCCGCTGGGCCGGTGAGCTGACCGAGGCCGGGTTCACCCGGATCAAGCGCTACATCCGGATGAGCCGCTCGCTCGCCGACCTGCCCGCCGAGCCGGCGCCCCCGCCCGGGGTGACGGTGCGGCCGCTGCGCGCCGACGACGAGAGCGACCTGCGGCTGTTCCACCGGATCTACGACACCGCGTTCCGGGACACCCCCGACCACGACCCGCTCGACTTCGCGCAGTGGCGGGACCTGCTGCCGTCGTACGGCAAGGTCTGGGACGAGTGGTTCCTGGCCGAGGTCGACGGCGAGCCGGCCGGCGCGCTCCAGTCCTCCGACCAGGCGCTCGACCAGGACCGGGGGTGGGTGCGGACGCTGTCGGTGCTGCCCGCGTACCGGCGTCGCGGGGTGGGCGCGGCGCTGCTGCGCCGGGCCTTCGCGGTCTACGCGGCGAAGGGCCGCACCGGGGCCGGACTCGGCGTCGACCTGGCCAACCCGACCGCGCCGGTCACGCTCTACCGCTCCGTCGGGCTGGTGGAGGAGCGCTGGACCGACATGTACGAGCGGAGTGTGCCCGCCGCGCGGGTGTGACCCGGCACCCCCGTAGCGGGGTCGACGAGCGACCGGCAGGCCGCGCGGCGCACACTGTGGGTGTGGGAGACGCGCTACGCGGACGCGGTGCCGGTGGGGCGGGACCGCAGCTCGGTGACGTAGTCGTCCGGCGCGCCCGCCTTCTCCGCGGCGTTGGCGATCTCCGAGAGGTACCAGGCTGTGGGCAGCCCGCCCTCGTACCCGTCGAACACGTAGACCCACGCGGTCACGTCGCCGTCGAGCGTCGAGACGCGGACGGTCAGCCTGCGGTACGTCTCGGCGGTCACGCCCTCGATCTCGTCGAGCTGCGCGGCGTCGTACGGGTGGATGTCGTAGAGCGCCACGAACACCCGGTCACCGGGGGACTCGACAACGGTGCTGACCGAGCCCTCCCACCCGATGACGTCCTCGCCGGCGAAGGTGAGCCGCCACCCCTCAAGCCAGCCGGTGCCCACCATCGGCGAATGCGGGCAGTAGGCGCGCATGCGGGCGGGGTCCAGGTTCGAGCCGTAAGCAGCGTAGAGACGCACGGCGACGACGATAGCCCGGCTGGCGGGTGGGGGAGAATACGACAGTGCGTGTCGAACCCGACGGGGAGAAGAAAGTCACTGTGAGCACAGACGAGGGGCGACTGCTGTGAGCGCGAGGAGTGCAGCGGAGCGGAGCCCCGCAGTCGCGAACGAAGGGATGGCTCTGTGAGCCAGATCGTGATCATCGGCGGCGGGCCGGCCGGGTACGAGGCGGCTCTGGTCGCCGCGCAGTTGGACGCCGATGTCACAGTGGTCGAGGCGGAGGGTGCCGGCGGCGCCTGCGTGCTCTCCGACTGCGTGCCCTCCAAGACGTTCATCGCCAGCTCCGAGGTGGTCACCGGCTACCGGGACACCGAGGAGTTCGGGGTGCACTCCGACGGCCTGGAGGCGGTCACCGTCGACGCCCGGGCGGTGCACGAGCGGGTCAAGCGGCTCGCGCTGGCCCAGTCCGCCGACATCCACACCAAGCTGGTCAAGGCCGGGGTCGAGTTCGTCGCCGGCACGGCCCGGCTCGGCGAGGACACGCTCGGCCACACCCACCGCGTGATCGTCACCCCGGCCGACGGCGGCGCGGAATACTCGATCGCCGCGTCGACGGTGCTCGTCGCGACCGGCGCGACCCCCCGCCAGTTGCCCACCGCCGTACCGGACGGTGAGCGCATCCTGACCTGGCGTCAGGTGTACGACCTGCCCGACCTGCCCGAGCACCTGATCGTGGTCGGCTCCGGCGTCACCGGCGCCGAGTTCGCCAGCGCGTACCTGGCCATGGGCGTCAAGGTCACGCTCGTGTCCAGCCGCGACCGGGTCATGCCGCACGAGGACGCCGACGCCGCGATGGCGATCGAGCGGGTGTTCCGCAACCGGGGCATGAGCATCCTGAACAACTCCCGCGCCGAGGCGGTCCGCCGCGTCGGTGACGGCGTCGAGGTGGTGCTCTCCGACGGCCGGCAGGTCACCGGATCACACGCGCTGATCGCGGTCGGCTCGATCCCGAACACCGGCGACCTGGGCCTGGCCGAGTACGGCGTGGAGCTGGCCCGGGGCGGTTACGTGACGGTGGACCGGGTCTCCCGTACCAACGTGCCAGGCATCTACGCGGCCGGTGACTGCACCGGCGTGCTGCCGCTCGCGAGCGTCGCGGCCATGCAGGGCCGGATCGCCATGTGGCACGCGCTGGGTGAGGCGGTGCGGCCGCTGCGGCTGCGTACCGTCGCGGCGAACGTCTTCACCGACCCGGAGCTGGCCACCGTCGGCGTCTCCCAGGACGAGGTGGACGCCGGCAAGACCCCGGCCCGCCAGGTGATGCTGCCGCTGTCCGGCAACGCCCGGGCGAAGATGGACGACCTGGCCGACGGCTTCGTCAAGCTGTTCTGCCGGCCGGCGAGCGGCCAGGTGATCGGCGGGGTGGTGGTGGCGCCGAAGGCGAGCGAGCTGATCCTGCCGATCACGATGGCGGTGGAGAACAACCTCACCGTCAACGAGCTGGCCCACACCATCACCATCTACCCGAGCCTGTCCGGCTCCATCACCGAGGCCGCCCGCCAGCTCATGCTCCACGAGCTGGAGTAGTCGGGTCCCGCGCCTTCTTTCGTCGATCATGGAGTTGCGGCCCCCGATCCGACCGGAATGCCCGGTCTGTGCGGGGCCACAACTGCATGATCGACGACCCTGGTCAGGGTGAGGTGCAGGGCCAGGGTGGCCAGCAGGGCCGTCTCGGTCAGGATGAGCAGGCGCTCGATCAGGCCCAGCAGGGCCCGGTCGCCGGGGTAGGCGGACCAGATCATCGCGGCCGCCAGCACCAGGCTGGCCAGGGTCAGCCCGCGCAGCCAGGCGGCGGCTCCGGCGACCGGGTGCCGGGCGAGCAGCCAGCCGGCCACCGGCAGGGCCAGGAACGACAGCACCGAGGCGTACCGGTGCACGTACGCGGCCATGTCCATGGGCGTACCCGGCTCGTTCGTGGGCACCACGGCGGCGGCCAGCAACCCGGCCGACCAGGCGGTCAGCAGCGCGAGCGGCACCCGGCCCGCACCGGCCCGGCGCAGCGCCGGCAGCAGCACGACACTGGCCGCCGCGAGCACCGCCATCGCGGTGTCGATGACGCCGCCCCGATCGGAGACGGCGAAGTCGCTGACGGTCAGCGACCAGGGATCCAGGTCGTCGCTCACCTCTAGATGACCGACCATCGCGAGCACCGCCGCCAGGACGATCCCGCCGAGGGCCAACAGGCCGCTGCTCCGCGTTCCAGGCATACGGTCAGCCTGTCGCCGCAACCGCCCCAGACGGATCCGGGACCACCACCCACTTCGGTCCCCGGGTCGTCCCCTAGCCGACCCCGGAGAACCGGGTCAGGTGCCGGTGGAGTCGGCGGTGGCCTTGGGGCGGGTCTGCCGGGTGCTGCTGATCCAGGTCATCGCCCACCCGGCCAGCGCGAACCCGGCCGCGGCCACGCCGCCGATCAACAGCAGCCGCCACGCCGAGTGGGTCAGCGCCGTACCACCCAGGTGGCCGACGAGCGTGCCGTAACTGGACCAGGCGAGCGCCGCCGCCGCCTCGTAGGGCAGGAACAGGCGGTACGGGTAGCGGCTGCGTCCGGCCGAGAAGCACGCCGCCATCCGGCCACCGGGCACGAATCGGCAGAGCAGGATCACCAGCGGCCCCGGTTCGCGCAGCCCACGGGTGACCCGGGTGACCGCCCGGCGTGCCCGTCCGGGTGGCGTGGCGCGTGCCGCGCGGCGGGTCGGCGTGCTGCGGCCGATCAGGTAGCAGGCCAGGTCACCGATGAACACACCGGCCGCGCCGACCGCGATGGTCAGCGGCAGGCTGAGCCCGCCGTACACGGTCAGCGCCCCGCTGGTGATCATCACGAGCTGGGTCGGCACCACCGGGACGAAGGCGTCGGCGATCAGCAGGATCAGCAGCAGCGCGTACGCCCACATGGGCGACGCGACGTCAGAGATGAGTTCGGCCACGACCGCCACCTCGCCGGGGTTCTCCGTTCGACCGGATCGAGCCTGACGCCGTGTCCGGCGTCACCACCACCGGCCCCACCGCACGGTGACAGCCGACACCGGCAGGCCGTAGATGGGAAACGAGGCGACCTGCCCGCGAGTGACGGGTCACCCGGGCATACGCGCCGGGGCGGGGCGGCGCATCGTCGATTCCCGGCGTACCGTTGGTCGGACGCGGCACCGGAGTCGTCGGGTCCCCCGTTCCTGACGACCGGGCCGCCGCGGGTCGCCGGCAGGTCCCGTGCCGGCGACCCGCACCCACTCTCCGAAACTCAGGTGCGCCGTCGATGTCCGCGTGCCTATCGTTCGGGCATGCGCAGCGCGGTAGTGACCACGACGCCGGGTGTTCCCGGCGCGCCGCACTGACGTTTCCGTCGACGAGGCCCCGGGGCGATCCGCTCCGGGGCCTCGCGGCGTTCCGGGCCTGCTCGCCTCCGGGTCGTACCCGATCAAGGAGAGCGACATGATCGACCATCGCAGGCTCGGCCGGGACCTGGAGCTGTTCGTCTCCGACCCACTCGCGGGCGCCGGGCTGCCGATCTGGCTGCCGGCCGGCGCCGCCGCCCGGCACGCCGTCGAGGAGTACGTCCGGGAGCTGGAGCGCCGGGCCGGCTACCGGCACGTCTACTCCCCACCGCTGGGCAAGCGGGAGCTGTTCGAGCTGTCCGGGCACCTGGGCTACTTCGCCGACGACATGTTCCCGCCGATGCGGCTGAGCGCCGACGACGAGTTCGTGCTGCGCCCGGCGCTCTGCCCGCACCACGCGCTGGTGTTCCGCGCCCGCGGCCGCTCCTACCGGGAACTGCCGCTGCGGGTCGCCGAGCTGGGCGGGATGTACCGGGCGGAGCGTTCCGGGGTGCTCGGCGGGCTGTCCCGGGTGCGCGCCATCTCGCTCAACGACGCGCACAACTTCTGCGCGCTGGAGCAGGTCGGCGACGAGGTCCGCGAGATCCTGCGGCTGATCGGCGAGGCGCACGCCGCGCTCGGCGTCCGTCCCGCCGGGTTTCGGATGTCGCTGCGCGGGCCGGGCCGGCGGTACGTGGGCGACGACGCCGGCTGGGCGCGGGCCGAGGAACTGCTCCGCGCCGCGCTCGACGGGGTGGACGTCGTCGAGGCGCCGGGCGAGGCCGCGTTCTACGGCCCGAAGATCGACATTCAGATCGTGGACGCGGCCGGCCGGGAGTCGACCATCTCCACCGTCCAGCTCGACTTCGACAAGCCGGAGCGGTTCGACCTGTCGTACACCGACTCGGACGGCCGCCGGAAACGGCCGGTGATGGTGCACCGCAGCCTGGTCGGCAGCATGGAGCGGCTGTTCGCGTACCTGATCGAGGTGCACGAGGGCGCCTTCCCCGCCTGGTACGCCCCGGTGCAGTTGCTGCTGCTCCCGGTGGACGCGGCGCAGGCCGACGCGGCCGTCGGGCTGGCCCGCCGGGCCGAGGCGGCCGGGCTGCGGGTCGAGGTGGACCACGCCGGTTCGCTCGGTGCCCGGATCCGGGACGCGTCCCGCCGCCGCGTCCCGTACACCGGGGTGGTCGGCCCCCGGGAGGCGGCCGACGGGTCGGTCTCGCTGCGCCTGCGCGACGGCCGGGTGCTCGACCCGATGCCCGCCGCGCAGGCGCTGGGCCTGGTCGGCGCGGTGGTCGCGAGCCGGTCGGCGGGGCTGCTCCCGCCGGCCTGACCCCGGCCCGTCCCGGTGCCGCGAAGGCACCCGGACGGCGGCCGGTGCCGGACCTGTGGCCGGGTCCATGTCAGTTCCCGACCGGCGTGCCGGCGCCGGCACGCATTCCCGGCGGGCCGGCCGGGGCGGGCGCCGGCACCTCGTCTTCGATCACCGCACCACTGAACTGCGCCCGGTAGAGCCGGGCGTACGCGCCACCGGCGGCGACGAGCTGGTCGTGGGTGCCCTGCTCGACGATCCGGCCCTGCTCCATCATCAGGATCAGGTCGGCGTCGCGGATGGTGGACAGCCGGTGCGCGATGACGAAGCTCGTCCGGTCCGAGCGCAGCGCCGCCATGGCGCGCTGGAGCAGCACCTCGGTCCGGGTGTCCACCGAGCTGGTCGCCTCGTCCAGGATCAGCAGCGACGGCTCGGCCAGGAACGCCCGGGCGATGGTGATGAGCTGCTTCTCCCCGGCGCTGACGTTGCTGCCCTCCTCGTCGATCACCGTGTCGTAGCCGTCCGGCAGGCTGCGGACGAACCGGTCCACGAACGTCGCCCGGGCAGCGGCGAGGATCTCGTCCTCGGTGGCGTCCGGCCGGCCGTAGGCGATGTTGTCCCGGATGGTCCCGCCGAACAGCCAGGTGTCCTGGAGCACCATGCCGATCCGGCCGCGCAGGTCGTCGCGGCGCATCGTGGAGATGTCCACCCCGTCCAGCGTGATCCGCCCGGCGTCCAGTTCGTAGAACCGCATGACCAGGTTGACCAGCGTGGTCTTGCCGGCGCCGGTGGGGCCGACGATGGCAACCGTGTGACCCGGCTCGGCGACCAGCGACAGGTCGTCGATGAGCGGCTTCTCCGGGTCGTACCGGAAGGAGACGTGCTCGAACTCGACCCGCCCGTGCGGGTCGGCGACCCGGGCCGGCTCGGCCGGGTCCGGGCTCTGCTCGCCGGCGTCGAGCACCGCGAAGACGCGCTCGGCCGAGGCCACGCCGGACTGCAGCAGGTTGGCCATCGACGCGACCTGGGTGAGCGGCTGGGTGAACTGCCGCGAGTACTGGATGAACGCCTGCACGTCACCGAGGCTCATCGAGCCCGACGCCACCCGCAAACCGCCGACCACGGCGATCGCGACGTAGCTGAGGTTCCCGATGAAGAACATCGCCGGCATGATCAGCCCGGAGACGAACTGCGCGCCGAAGCCGGCCCGGAACAGCTCCTCGTTCTTGGCGTGGAAGGCGGCCTCGACCTCCTTCTGCCGGCCGAAGACCTTGACCAGCTCGTGCCCGGTGTACGCCTCCTCGATCTGGCCGTTCAGCTCGCCGGTGTGCTTCCACTGGGCGATGAACTTGCCCTGGGACCGCTTGGCGATCTGGCCGGTGACCACCACCGACAGCGGCACCGCGACGAGCGCGACGACAGCCAGCAACGGCGAGATCCAGAACATCATCGCGAGTACGCCGACCACGGTGAGCAGCGACGTGAGTAACTGGCTCAGCGTCTGCTGGAGCGTCTGCGACACGTTGTCGATGTCGTTGGTGACCCGGCTGAGCAGCTCACCGCGGGGCTGCTTGTCGAAGTAGGGCAGCGGCAGCCGGTTGAGCTTGTCCTCCACGTCGGCGCGCAGCGTCAGCACGGTGCGCTGCACCACGCCGTTGAGCACCCAGCCCTGCGCCCACTGGAGCATGCTCGCGCCGACGTAGAGCACGACGGCGAACGCCAGCACCCGGCCCAGCGCGTCGAAGTCGATGCCGGCGCCGGGGATCACGTCCATCCGGGCCAGCATGTCGGCGAAGTTGCCGTTGCCCTCGGCGCGGGCCGCCTCCGCCGCCGCCTCGGTGGTGGTGCCGGGCGGAAGCTGCCGCCCGATCACCCCGCTGAAGATGATGTCGGTGGCGTGGCCGAGCACCTTCGGCCCGATGACGCTGAGCCCGACGCTGGCCAGGGCCAGCGCGAGCACGCCGGTGAGCTGGAGCCGGTACGGCCGCAGCCGCCCCAGCAGCCGGCGTGCCGACGGCCCGAAGTTCATCGCCTTCTCGGCCGGCATGCCCATGCTCATGTGCGGCGGGCCGCCGCCGGGACGCCGCCCGGCCGGAGGCAGCCGCGTCGGCTCGTTCTTCTGCTGCGGTACCGGCGGCGTGCCGCCGTTCCCCCCACTCACGCGGCCACCTCCGCCGTCTGCTGCGACGCGACGATCTCGGCGTACGTGGGGCAGCTCTCCAGCAGTTCCTCATGTCGTCCCATCCCGACGACACCCCCGTCCTCGAGCACGATGATCTGGTCGGCGTCGACGATCGTGGAGACCCGCTGGGCCACGATCACCACCGCCGCGTCCGCGGTGACCGGCTTGAGGGCGGCCCGCAGCCGGGCGTCCGTGCCGAGGTCGAGCGCGGAGAAGGAGTCGTCGAAGAGATAGATCTCCGGTTTGCGGACGAGCGCGCGGGCGATGGCCAGGCGTTGCCGCTGGCCGCCGGAGACGTTCGTGCCGCCCTGCGCGATCGGCGCCTCCAGCCCGCCCGGCATCTCGGCGACGAAGTCGCGCGCCTGGGCGATCTCCAGCGCGGCCCACAGGTCGGCGTCGGTGGCGTCCGGGTTGCCGTAGCGCAGGTTGCTGGCGACCGTGCCGGTGAACAGGTACGGCCGCTGGGGCACCAGCCCGATCCGCCGCCACAGTTCGTCCGGGGCCAGGTCCCGTACGTCCACGCCGTCCACCAGGACCGCGCCGGCGGTCGGGTCGACGAGCCGGGGGATGAGCGTCAGCAGCGTGGTCTTGCCGGCGCCGGTGGAGCCGATGATCGCTGTGGTCCGGCCCGGTTCGGCGCGGAACGAGATGTCGTGCAGCACCGGGGCGCTCGCGCCCGGGTACTGGAATCCGGCGCCGCGCAACTCCAGCTCGCCCCGGCCGGTGACCTCGGTGACCGGGTCGGCCGCCGGCACCACCGACGAGTCGGTGTCCAGCACCTCCTCGATGCGCTCGGCGCAGACCGCCGCCCGGGGCACCATCATCAGCATGAAGGTGGCCATCATGACCGCCATCAGGATCTGCATCAGGTACTGCAGGAACGCGGTGAGCGCGCCGACCTGGATCTGACCGGAGTCGACCCGTGCCGCGCCGAACCAGAGCACCGCGACGCTGGAGACGTTCAGCACCAGCATCACGATCGGGAAGATCAGCGCCTGGAGCCGCCCGATCCGCAGCGCGGTGGTGGTCAGGTCGGTGTTCGCGACCCGGAACCGGTCGGTCTCGTACGGCTCGCGGACGAACGCCCGGACCACCCGGATGCCGGTGATCTGCTCGCGCAGCACCCGGTTGACGGTGTCGATCCGGGTCTGCATGAGCCGGAAGCCCGGCACCATCCGGCGGATGATCAGGCCCAGCGCGACCGCGAGCACCGGTACGCAGACCAGCATCAGCCAGGAGAGCCCGACGTCCTCGCGCAGCGCCATCACCACGCCACCGACGCTCATGATCGGTGCGGCCACCAGCATGGTGCAGCTCAGCAGCACCAGCATCTGCACCTGCTGGACGTCGTTGGTGTTACGGGTGATCAGGGACGGCGCCCCGAACCGGGCGACCTCGCGGGCGGAGAAGCTGTTGACGCGCCGGAAGATCGAGCCGCGTACGTCGCGGCCGAAGGCCATCGCGGTCTTGGCGCCGAAGTAGACGGCGGCGATCGAGCAGGCGATCTGGAGCAGGCTGACCAGCAGCATCCACCCGCCCGTACGCATGATCTGGTCGGTGTCGCCGACCGCGACGCCCCGGTCGATGATGTCGGCGTTCAGGCTCGGCAGGTAGAGCGAGGCGATGGTGCCGACGAACTGGAACGCCACCACGGCGGCCAGCCATCGTCGGTACGGGCGCAGATGTGTGCGGAGCAGGCGGATCAACACGGATGGCTCCCCGTTGGCGGCTCGGTGTCGGACTCGCTGTCCCGGTTCAACCGACGGAGGTCCCCGTCGGACATGCCGGTGATGATTTCGATCAGGAACTGGCGGATCACCGCCCGGTTCGCCGGGTCGGCGTCGACCGACGTCAACGGCCGGTCGCTGTGGATCATGTCGATGATGGCGCGGGCGTGCTCGCCGCCCTTGTCGGTCAGGGCGAGCCGGACCGTGCGGCGGTCCTCCGGAGCGCGACGGCGGTTGACGAAGCCGTCGCGTTCAAGGGTGTCCACGATGCCGGTGAGCGTGGCGGGCCGGACGAAGCACAGCTCGGCCATTTCTCGGTGGCTAACGTCGCCGGAGCGGAGGAGGATCATCAGGACCCGCATGCCGGCGGACGTGAGCCCGTGGTGTTCGGCCAGGTAACGCCCCCAGTGCTGCTCGACGACGTGACCGGCGATCGAGATCAGCCGGCCGAGTGGCGCGTGGTGCAACGCGTCGGGGAAGCGGACGAGCGGGCCCATGTTCACGAGCGTCAGATTAGCTCCCGAACCATCAGGGCCCAAACTATTTCTGAGAATCTCCTCAGCCGCGGTCCGCGCGGGCGCGCGGCGGCTCGTCCGGGGCGGTGGCGACGTACTCCCGCATGACGTCCGCGACCTCGCGCAGGAACGCCGAGGTGGCCTCGGCCTGCTCGGGGGTGAGCCGGGCGACCGCCCGGTCGACCCCGACGAGCATCGGGCGCAGCGCCTCCAGCACCTCACCCACGGCGCTCTCGGTCACCTGGAGGCTGAGCCGCCGCCGGTCGTGCGGGTGCGGGGTCCGGGCGACGTGGCCGGCCTGCACGAGCCGGTCGACGAGCGTGGTCGCGGAGGCGGACCGGATGCCGAGCCGGTTGCCCAGCTCGACCGGGCCCAGCGGCTCCGGGCTGGAGACCAGGTGGTCGATCGCCGCGGCGTCGGTCGCGTTGATGCCCAGGCGGCGGGCCAGCGCGGCCCGGGTGTCCCCGGCGATCCGCAGCACGTCGCGCAGCGCGCGGGAGGCCTCGCTGCTCGGCGGCGGACCCGGCGCGGGCTCTCCGGTTGACGGCACCCCCTCCATGGGATAAAGCTAGCATCTCAGGTAGCTAGAAAATCTAGCTAAAGGGAGGGCGCAATGCGCGGCGACGGGCGCGGACGCTGGTTCGGGCTGCTGGCCATCAGCCTCGGCGTAGCGATGATCATCGTGGACGCCACGATCGTGAACGTCGCGGTGCCGCAGATCATCCGGGACCTCGACATCACCTCCACCGACGCGCAGTGGGTGCAGGAGGCGTACACCCTGGTCTTCGCCGCGTTGCTGCTGGTCGCCGGCCGCTTCGCCGACCGGTCCGGGCGGCGGCGGATGTTCCTCGTCGGCGTCACCGTGTTCGTGGTCGCGAGCGTGCTCGCGGCGCTCGCCGGCTCCGGCGAGACACTGATCGCCTCCCGGGTGCTCCAGGGCGTCGGCGGGGCGATGATGCTCCCCACCTCGCTCTCCCTGCTCAACGCCAACTTCACCGGCCGGGAGAAGGGCATCGCGTTCGCCGTCTGGGGCTCCACGATCGGTGGCGCGGCGGCGCTCGGACCGCTGCTCGGCGGCTGGCTCACCACCACGTACTCCTGGCGGTGGGCCTTCGGCATCAACGTCCCGGTCAGCCTGGCCGTGATCGTGGCGACGCTCGTGCTGGTGGCCGAGTCCCGCGACGAGCGGGCCGAGCGCGGCCTGGACCTGCTCGGCGCGCTGCTCTCGGTGATCGGCATGACCGGCGTGGTCTTCGCGCTGATCGAGGGCCGCACCTACGGCTGGTGGGAGCGGGAGCGGCCGTTGCGCCTGTTCGGGCTCGACTGGACCGCGTCGATCTCGCCGGTGCCGGTGGCCGCGCTGGTCGGCCTCGTCGCACTCGGGATCTTCCTGGCCCAGCAGGTACGCCGCAACCGGGCCGGCCGTCCGGCACTGCTCGACCTGTCGCTGTTCGGCATCGGCTCGTTCCGCAACGGCATCCTGGCCGCCGCGATCGTCAGCCTCGGCGAGTTCGGCCTGCTGTTCGCGCTGCCACTTTGGTTCCAGAACGTGCTCGGCTACAGCGCCTTCCGCACCGGTCTGGCGCTGCTGCCGCTCGCCGTCGGCAGCTTCCTGGCCAGCGGCATCGGCGCGCCGCTGACCCAGCGCTGGGGCGCGGCCCGGGTGGTCCAGCTCGGCGTCGCCGCCGAGCTGGTCGGCGTCGCCGGGCTCGGGTTCGTGGTCGCGCCGGACACCAGCTGGTGGGCGCCGCTGGGCTTCCTGTTCGTGTACGGCGTCGGCGTCGGCCTGGCCACCGCCCAGCTCACCGGCGTCTCCCTGTCGCAGGTGCCGGTACGTCGCAGCGGCCAGGGTTCGGGCCTGCAGAGCACCGCTCGGCAGGTCGGCTCCGCGCTCGGCATCGCGGTGCTCGGCACCGTGCTCTTCGCCGGTCTCGGCGGGCTGCTCGGCGACCGCCTCGCCGACCAGCCCGGACTCACCCCCGCTCAGCGGGACCAGGTGGTGAGCGCGGTGAAGGAGAGCGCCGGTGCGGCGATCGGCGGTCTGGAGGCGGACCCGCGTACCGCCCCGATCGCCGCGGAGGCGAAGGCGGCTTTCTCCGACGCCACCCGGTACGCGGCCTTCGCCGGAGCCGGGTTCCTGCTGATCGGCCTGATCGCCTGCCTGCGCCTGCCGACGGTCCGCGCCGACGAGACCGGGGACTCCCCACCGGCCGAGACGGAGCCGGCCCGGGCCTGAGCCGGCGCCCCGCCGGCCCTCGTCCCGGCGGGCCACCGGGTCGGCCCGGGCGGCCCGGGTGGGCGGCGGGTCATCCGCCGACGGCCACCGCCAGCGCGGCGGCCACGAAGACGACCTGGAGCACGGTACGGACGCCGAGCGGGGTCACCGGACGGCCGGCGAGCGTGAGGCGACGCCGCGCGGCGGACACGTTCGCGGGGAACATGGCGAGCATCAGCAGCACCAGCCCGGCCGCCGCCGGGCGCGCCGTGGCCGGGAACAGCAGCGCGAGCGCGCCGGCCAGTTCCAGCACGCCGGTCACGGTGACCAGCAGGTCGGGCCGGGGCAGCGACGGCGGGACCATCGCGATCAGGTCTGCCCGGCGGGACGCGAAGTGGGCCACGCCGGTCAGCACGAACATCAGCGCCAGCCCGACCCGCAGCGCGGGGTGCCACCCGTCCAGGGCGTCCACGCCGAGCAGGCCGGCGATCCGGGCCAGCGCGGTGCCGGCGAGGAGTGCGATCAGGGGTGCCATTTGTCGATCCCTCCGACGAGCATCTTGTCGATGACAAGATTGCGCGACAGGTGTCATCTTGTCAATGACAAGTTAGGGTGACGGCATGGCCTCGTATCACCACGGCGACCTCCGCCGCGTCCTGCTGAGCACCGCGGCCGAGGCGATCGCCGAGTCCGGGCCGGCCGCGCTGAGCCTGCGTGAGCTGGCCCGCCGCGCCGGCGTCTCGCACGCCGCGCCCGCACACCACTTCGGCGACAAGGCCGGGCTGCTCACCGCGCTCGCCACGCAGGGCTTCGACCTGCTCGCCGACGCGCTGCGGCAGGCCGGGGACGACCTGCTCGACACCGGCGTGGCCTACGTCGGGTTCGCGGTGCGGCACCGGGCGCACTTCGACGTCATGTTCCGGCCCGAGCTGTACCGGGCCGACGACCCGGAACTGGTCGCCGCCCGCGCGCGGTCGGGGGCACTGCTGCGCGGCGGCGTGGCCCGGCACACCGGGCGGGAGCCGGACACGGACGCGCTGGCCGCCTGGTCGATCGTGCACGGCTTCGCCACGCTCTGGCTCTCCGGCGCGCTGCCGCCCCGGGTGGGCGACGCCCCGGAGGCCGCCGCCCGTACCGTGATCAGGCGGTTGTTCGACTGAGCCGGCGGGCCGGCCGGGGCGTCACCAGCTCGTCGGCAGCGGCATCCCCTCGGTGTACCCGGCGGCGCTCTGCACGCCGACGAGCGCCCGCTCGTGGAACTCCTCCAGGCTGCGCGCGCCCGCGTACGTGAACGCGCTGCGTACCCCCGAGATGATCTCGTCGATCAGGTCCTCGACGCCGGGCCGGTTCGGGTCCAGATACATCCGGGCCGAGGAGATGCCCTCCTCGAAGATCGCCTTCCGGGCCCTGTCGAACGCGCTGTCCTCGGCCGTCCGGGCGCTCACCGCACGGGACGACGCCATCCCGAAGCTCTCCTTGTAGCGCCGCCCGTCGGCGTCGGTGTAGAGGTCGCCGGGGGACTCGTAGGTGCCGGCGAACCAGGAGCCGATCATCACGTTCGAGGCGCCCGCGGCCAGCGCCAGCGCCACGTCCCGCGGGTGCCGTACGCCGCCGTCGGCCCAGACGTGCCGCCCCAGCGAACGGGCCGCCGCGGCGCAGTCGAGCACCGCGGAGAACTGCGGGCGGCCCACGCCGGTCATCATCCGGGTGGTGCACATCGCGCCCGGACCGACGCCCACCTTCACGATGTCCGCGCCCGCGTCGACCAGGTCGCGTACGCCGTCGGCGGTCACCACGTTCCCGGCCGCCACCGGCACCGGCGGGTCGAGGCGGCGGACCGCCCGCAGCGCCTGGAGCATCCGCTCCTGGTGCCCGTGCGCGGTGTCCACGACGAGCGTGTCCACCCCGGCCTCCAGCAGCGCGGCGGCCTTGCCGGTGACGTCGCCGTTGATGCCCACGGCGGCGGCGATCCGCAGCCGTCCCCGGTCGTCCACCGCGGGCTTGTAGAGCGTGGCGCGCAGCGCGCCCTGCCGGGTCAGCACCCCGACCAGGCGGCCGTCGCCGTCCACCACCGGCGCGAGCCGCCGCCGGCCCGCCGACAGCCGGTCGAATCCGGTACGCGGGTCCGCGTCCGCCGGAACGGTGTGCAGCTCGGTCGACATCACGTGCCGGAGCTGGGCGAAGCGGTCCACCCCGACGGTGTCCGCCTCGGTCACCACGCCCATCGGCCGCCCGTCCGCGTCGACCACGACCACCGCGCCGTGCGAGCGCTTCGGCAGCAGGTGGATGGCGTCGCCGACGGTGTCGGTCGGGCCGAGCGTGATCGCCGTGTCGTGCACCAGGTGCCGCTGCTTGACCCAGCCGACCACGTTGGCGACGACCTCGATCGGGATGTCCTGCGGGATCACCGCCACCGCGCCGCGCCGGGCCACGGTCTCGGCCATCCGCCGGCCCGCGACGGCTGTCATGTTCGCCACCACCAGCGGGATCGTGGTGCCGGTCCCGTCGGTGGTGGCCAGGTCGACGTCGAGCCGGGAGCCCACCTCGGAACGGTTGGGCGCCATGAAGACGTCGTTGTAGGTCAGGTCGTGCGCGGGGACCGCGCCGTGAAGGAACCGCACCCGGCCATCATTCCCGCCCGGGCGCGGTCCCGCCGCCGGTGGTGGCTCAGACCACCCCCGGCTCGCGTCGTCAGGCGATGGTGCAGATCGCCGCACCGGCGGTGATCACCGCGCCGACCTCGGCGGCGAGCCCGCTCACCGTGCCGGCCTTGTGCGCGTGCAGCGGCTGCTCCATCTTCATCGCCTCCAGCACCACGACCAGGTCGCCCTCGGCCACCTCGTCGCCGTCCGCGACGGCGATCTTCACGATCGTGCCCTGCATGGGGGAGGTGAGCGTGTCACCGCTGACCGCGGCACCCGCCTTGCCGCCGCCACCCCGGCGGGCCGGCTTCTTCGCGGCGGGCGCGGCTGCCGCCGTACCCGCGCCCAGACCGGCGGGGAGGACGACCTCCAGCCGCTTGCCGCCCACCTCGACCACGACGGTCTCGCGCCCGGCCGGCTCGTCGGCGGCGCCCGCGCCGGCGGTGAAGGCCGGGACGGTGTTGTCCCACTCGGTCTCGATCCACCGGGTGTGCACTGTGAACGGCTCGGCGGTGAACGCCTCGTCGCGGATCACCAGGCGGTGGAAGGGCAGCGCGGTGGCCATGCCGTCGACCACCATCTCGTCGAGCGCGCGGCGGGCCCGCTCCAGCGCCTCGGTACGCGTCTCGCCGACGATGATCACCTTGGCCAGCAGCGAGTCGAAGTTGCCGCCGATCACGTCGCCGGCCGAGATGCCGGTGTCGACCCGCACGCCCGGCCCGGAGGGCAGGCGCAGCGCGGTGACGGTGCCCGGGGCGGGCAGGAAGTTGCGGCCCGGGTCCTCACCGTTGATCCGGAACTCGATGGCGTGCCCGCGCGGCGTCGGGTCCTCGATGAAGCGCAGCTTCTCCCCGTCGGCGATGCGGAACTGCTCGCGCACCAGGTCGATGCCGGCGGTCTCCTCGGTGACCGGGTGCTCGACCTGCAGTCGCGTGTTGACCTCCAGGAACGAGATCGTGCCGTCCGCGCCGACCAGGTATTCCACGGTGCCGGCGCCGTGGTAGCCGGCCTCCCGGCAGATGGCCTTGGCGCTGTCGTGGATCTGGGCCCGCTGGGCGTCGGTGAGGAACGGCGCGGGCGCCTCCTCGACCAGTTTCTGGTGGCGGCGCTGCAACGAGCAGTCCCGGGTGCCCACCACGATCACGTTGCCGTGCTGGTCGGCCAGCACCTGCGCCTCGACGTGGCGCGGCTTGTCCAGGTAGCGCTCGACGAAGCACTCGCCCCGCCCGAACGCGGCGACCGCCTCGCGGGTGGCCGACTCGAACAGGTGCGGGATCTCCTCCATGGTGCGGGCGACCTTGAGGCCGCGCCCGCCACCGCCGAACGCGGCCTTGATGGCGACCGGCAGGCCGTGGTCGACGGCGAACGCCATCACCTCGTCCGCGTTGCCGACCGGGTCCGGGGTGCCGGGCACCAGCGGCGCGCCGGCGCGCTGCGCGATGTGCCGGGCGGTCACCTTGTCGCCGAGGTCGCGGATCGCCTGCGGGGTGGGACCGATCCAGGTCAGCCCGGCGTCGATGACGGCCTGGGCGAAGTCGGCGTTCTCGGAGAGGAAGCCGTAGCCGGGGTGCACCGCGTCCGCGCCGGAGCGGGCCGCCACGTCGATCAGCTTGTCGATGCGCAGGTAGCTGTCGGCGGCGGTGTCGCCGCCGAGGGCGTACGCCTCGTCGGCGAGCGTGGCGTGCAGGGCGTCCCGGTCGGAGTCCGCGTACACGGCGACGCTGGCCAGCCCGGCGTCGCGGCAGGCGCGGATGACGCGGACGGCGATCTCGCCGCGGTTGGCGATGAGAACCTTGCGCACCTTGTGGCTCCTCCCGGGAGGTCGTTGCCGGGAGTTTAGCGGCCGAGCTGCGGAGCCTAACGATCGCTCAGTGTGGGATGCCGCACTGTAGTCAAACTTGGTTATTACGCTTGTCCCGTGTCGGCAACGCGGATGATGATTCTGGGTCTGGTCAGGTGGATGCAGCCGGTGCACGGCTACGACGTGCGCCGCGAACTGCTGAGCTGGAGTGCGGACAAGTGGGCCAACGTGCAGCCCGGTTCGATCTACCACGCGCTGCGCAAACTCACCGACGAGGGCCTGCTCCGGACCGTCTCGGTCGAGCAGGTGGGCGCCCGCCCGGCCCGCACCACGTACGAGGTGACAGCGAAGGGGGAGGACGAGTTCGAGACGTTGCTGCGGGCGCAGTGGTGGCAGCTCCACGAGCCGCCGGACCCCTTCGTGGCGGCGTTCTCCTTCCTGCCGGCGATGCCGCGCGAGGAGGCCGCCGCGGCGCTGCGCAACCGGGCGAACCTGCTCCGGGCCGGGGTCGAGTCGACGCGCGCCTCGTTGGACTCGGACTGGGTGCGCACCCGCAAGCCGGTGCACGTCGGGTGGATGTTCGAGCTGTGGCTGGCCCGCGCCGAGGCGGAGTCGGCCTGGTGCGAGCGGATCGCCGAGCGGATCGAGTCGGGAGTGTCGTACCTGCCCGATGGGATGGAGCGGGCCGAGGGCTGGTCGGGCTGGTCCGACGGATCGCGGTGACACGACATAATCAACGTTGACCAAAAGAGCTATATCGCGTTAGCCTCGGCGTGAATCGCGGGGGATTCGTGCGTCCTCGCGGACGATCGGCGGCCGCTCAGGTCCGCCCGGACGACCAGGAGCAGAAATGATCGAGACCAGGGGGTTGCGGAAGTCGTACCGCTCCCGCGCGGGTCGCGAGACGAAGACAGTGGACGCGGTCCGCGGCGTCGACCTCGACGTCGCAGCGGGGGAGATCTTCGGCTTCCTCGGGCCCAACGGCGCCGGCAAGACCACCACGCTGCGGATGCTCGCCACGCTCATCGAGCCGGACGGCGGCGAGGCCACGGTGGCCGACGCCGACCTGCGCAAGGACCCGGCCGAGGTGCGCCGCCGGATCGGGTACGTGGCCCAGGGCGGCAGCACCTGGGACGAGTCGAGCGCCCGCGAGGAGCTGGTGCTCCAGGCCCGCCTCTACGGCATCGGCAAGGCCGACGCGCACCGCCGTGCCGAGCGCGCGCTCGAAGCGTTCCAGCTCGTCGAGTACGCCGACCGCAAGTGCAAGACCTACTCCGGCGGCCAGCGCCGGCGCGTCGAGATCGCGCTCGGCATCATCCACGAGCCGAAGATCGTCTTCCTGGACGAGCCGACCACCGGCCTCGACCCGCAGAGCCGTGCGCACATGTGGGACGAGATCCGCCGGCTGCGTACCGAGGGGATGACCGTCTTCATCACCACGCACTACCTGGACGAGGCGGACGCGCTCTGCGACCGCATCGCGATCATGGATCACGGCGAGGTGGTCGCCGAGGGGACACCGGCCGAGCTGAAGCGGGAGATCTCCGGTGAGGTGGTGATCGTCGGCCTGGACGCGCCGAGCACCCCGCGCGCCGCCGAGCTGCTCGACACCGAGGCGTACGTGAGCAAACTGGAGACCGTCGACGAGGGCGGCCTGCGCCTCTACGTCGACGAGGGCGCCACCGCCATCCCGCAGGTGCTGCGCCGCCTCGACCACGCCGGGCTGGACCTGCGCTCGATCGAGCTGCACCGCCCCAGCCTCGACGACGTCTTCCTCACCAAGACCGGCCGCTCGCTGCGCGAGTCCTGACCCCCGGAGAAGCTGTCATGAAACTCGCCCGCGACACCTGGCTGATCTTCCAGCGCCAGACGCAACTGCTGCTGCGCAACCCGGTGTGGATCTTCGTCGGCGTCTTCCAGCCGGTGATGTACCTGCTCCTGTTCGCCCCGCTGCTCAAGCCGGCGCTGAACGCGCCCACCCAGGCCGCCGCGTACAAGATCTTCGTGCCCGGCCTGCTCGTGCTGCTGGCCATCTTCGGCGGCCTCTTCCAGGGCTTCGGCCTGATCGCCGAGCTGCGCGCCGGCGTGATCGAACGCTCCCGGGTCACCCCGGTCAGCCGGCTCGCCCTGCTGCTCGGCCGCTCGCTGCGCGACGTGGTCTCCCTGATCGCGCAGGCGATCATCATCACGCTGCTGGCGCTCGCGTTCGACCTGCGCGTGTTCATCGGCAACCTGCTCCTGGCGTACCTGATGCTCGCCCTCATCGCGCTGATGACCTCGGCCGTCTCCTACGGCATCGCGCTCAAGGTCAAGAGCGAGGACGCGCTCGCCCCGCTGATGAACACCGTCGCGCAGCCGGTGCTGCTGCTCTCCGGCATCCTGCTGCCGCTCACCTTCGCCCCCGGCTGGCTCCAGGGCGTGGCCAAGTGGAACCCGTTCTCCTGGGCGGTCGAGGGCACCCGCGCGCTGTTCAACGGCGACCTCGGCAACGACCGCGTCTGGCAGGGCCTCGGCATCATCGCGGTGCTCGCCGCCGCGGGTGTCTTCTGGGCCGCCCGCCAGTTCGCCCGCAGCGTCCGCTGAGCAGGGGAGACGTACCTCTCAGCAGGCAGGGGGCACCGGTGTCACGCGCGTAGCGTGGGCCGGTGCCCCGCCTCACCCGTGACCGGATCACCTGGCTGACCTACGCCCAGCTCGGTCTCTGGGGCTTCTTCCTCTACGGGTTCGGCCCGGTCGTCCCCCTGCTCCGCGACGAACAGGGCACCAGCGCCGCCGTCGCCGGCCTGCACAGCACCGGCATCGCTGTGGGCGCGCTCGCCGGCGGCGCGCTGTTCGCCCCGGCCGCCCGCCGCCTCGGGCGCGGCCCCGCCATCTGGCTCGGCCTCGCCGGCGTCGCCGTCGGCGTCACCGCGCTCGGCCTGCTCCGCCCGCTACCCGCGACGCTCGCCGCCGTCGCGGTCATCGCCACCTTCGGCATGATGGTCGTCAGCGGCGTGAGCGTGGTGCTCACCGCCCGGCACGGACCCGCCGCCCCCGCCGCACTCACCGAGGCCAACGCGGCCTGCGCCGGCATGGGCATCCTGGCGCCGCTGACCATCGGCGCCACCGTCGACGCCGGTCTCGGCTGGCGGCCGCTGATGGCCGTCGAGGTCGGGCTGATCACGCTGGTCGCGCTCGCCGCCCTGACTTTCCGGGTACGCGGGCCGCGACGCGCCCCCGCTGACGCGGCTGCCGGCATGCCGGTCCCCGTCGCCGCCCCCACCCGGGTGCCCGCCGTCCCCGGTTCCGGGGTGGCCGAAGCCGTCGTGCCCGCTACGGCCGTCCCTGCCTTCGGCGCGTCCGATGCCGGCGCGCCGGCTCCCGCCGTGCCCGCGTTGGGCGCTCCCGTCGCCGGGGTGTCCGAGAACGCCGCGCCTGTGCCCGCTTCGGTCGTGCCCGCTTCGGGGATGCCCGCTTCGGAGGTGCCCGCCTCGGGGCTGCGTGGGGCGGCGGGGCGGCTGCCGCGTGCGTACTGGATCGCCTGGGTCCTGATGTCCGTCACCGGGTCGATCGAGGTGTGCCTGTCGTTGTGGACCGCCGACGTGCTGCGGACCCACGCCGGGCTGAGCGCGGGCGGGGCGTCGGCAGCGGTAGCCGCGATCGTCTGCGGCATGTTCGCCGGCCGGATCGCCGGTGGCCGGGCCGCGCTGCGCTGGGCGCCGGTACCGCTGCTGCTCGGCGCGCTCACCGTCTCGCTGGCCGGGTTCGCGCTGTTCTGGGCCAGCACGGTCGGCTGGCTGGCGGTCACCGGGCTGGTCGTGCTCGGGCTCGGCAATGCGCTGCACTACCCGTTGGCGATCTCGATCGCGCTGGCCGTGGCCGGTCCGGCCGCCGACAAGGCGGCGGGCTGGTCCGCGTACTCGATGGGTGTGGGTTTCGGGATCGCGCCGGTGGCGCTCGGGTGGGTGGCCGACGGCGTCGGCCCGCACCCGGCGTTCCTGCTGCTGCCCGTGTTCATCGCGGTCGCGGTGCTGCTCACGGTGCGGCTGGGCCGGGCCCTGCGCGTGCCGGTCCGCGCTGCTTGATCGACTCCATTCCGGCGTGGTGGCGGCTTCCGGCGATCAGGGATACCGCCACCACGGCGAGGTTGTGTCCGGCCGGTTCAGAGCACCCGGGCGAGTGTCACACCGTCGGCGATCGGCAGCATGACCGCCTCGACGCGGACGTCAGCGATCACCGCGTCGTTGAAGGCGGCGATGGCCCGGTCGTCGGCGTTGCGCGGGGCGAGCACGCGGCCGTCGCGCAGCGTGTTGTCGACGGCGATCACCGCGCCGGGACGCATGCGGGGTACCAGCTCGTCCCAGTAGATCGGGTAGCCGACCTTGTCCGCGTCGATGAACGCGAAGTCCAGGTAACGCTCGCGGGGCAGCTCGCGCAGCGTCTGGGCGGCCGGGCCGATGCGCAGCTCGATCCGGTCCTGCACACCGGCGCGCTCCCAGTAGCGCCGGGCCACGCCCGTGTACTCCTCGGAGATGTCGAAGCAGGTCAACCGCCCGCCCTCGGCCAGCCCGCGGGCGATCGCCAGCGAGGAGAGGCCGGTGAACGTGCCCACCTCGACCGCCTGCCGTACGCCGAGCAGCCGGGTCAGGAACGTCAGGAACGCGGCCTGCTCCGGCGCGACCTGCATGACCGCCTCGGCGGGCAGGGCCGCGAGGGTCTCCTCGGCCAGCTCCCGGACGATCTCGTCCGGCGCTGAGCCGTGGGCCACCAGGTAGGCGTGCAGTTCCGGGGTGAGCGGCAGCGGCTTCGTGGTCATGTCCGGACGTTAGCCGAGATGTTCGATCTCCTGGCCCCCGGGCGCGACCTTCGTCCACAGGTCGACGATGCTCAGGTCCACCTCGGCGAGCAGCCGGCGCAGCAACGGCAGGGACAACCCCACCACCGTGCCCGGGTCGCCCTCGATCCCGGTCAGGAACGCCCCGCCCAGCCCGTCGATGGTGAACGCGCCGGCCACGGCCAGCGGCTCGCCGGTCGCCACGTACGCGGCGATCTCGTCGTCGCTGATGTCGGCGAAGTGCACGGTGGTCGAGGCGACCGCCTCGGCCCGGGACTCGTGGGTCACGTCGATCAGGCAGTGCCCGGTGTGCAGGACGCCGCTGCGCCCACGCATCCGCTGCCACCGCCGGGTCGCGTCCGCCGCGTCGTCAGGCTTGCCGAGGATCTCGCCGTCGAAGGCGAGCACCGAGTCGCAGCCGAGCACCAGCGTGCGCTCGTCCGGAGAGGGCCGCAGCCGATCGCGTACGGCTTGCGTCTTCAGCCGGGCCAGTTCCAGGCACAGATCCTCGGCCCGATCGCTCACCACCTGCGACTCGTCCACGCCGCTGACCAACACGTCGGGCTCGATCCCGGCGGCCTGGAGCAGCTTGCGGCGGGCGGGGGACTGCGAGGCGAGCACGAGGCGCACCGGTACGGAGGTCGACACCCCGCCGACGCTACCGGCTGACCCTCGGCGGCGGGTCGTCGGCGCGTCGGCGGCGCCGCCAGAACAGGTAGCCGCCACCCGCCGCCACCAGCACACCCAGGGTCGCGAGTCCGCGTACGGTCGCGCTGCTGTCGGCGCCCTTGTCCGGGGCTGCCTCCGCCGATGCCGGTGGGGTGACGTTGGAGGACTCGAAGCCGAGCGGGGGGACGTCGGCGGTGAGCGCGGCGACGAGGTCGATGACGCCGTAGCCGTACTGGTCGTCGCGGCCGGGTGGTCCCTTGTCGACGGCGGTGGCGGTCAGCCGGTGGGCGACTTCCTGGGCAGGGAGGTTGGGGTACTTGGAGCGGATGAGAGCAGCAGCCCCGGCAACGATCGCAGTCGCATCCGACGTGCCGCTACTGCGGCGGTATCGACCTGCGAGGCTCGTGGTGTAGATGTCGACTGCAGGTGCGAGGAGATCCACATCCGTCCCCTCAACCGAGAATTCGGCCTTGTCGCCCTGTCTATCAGCGCCGCCTACGGCGATCACGCCCTGCTCGGACGCCGGATAGCTAATCGACGTTTCGCTCGGGAGATTCCCGACGGCTGCCACTACGACGATGTTCGCTTCAAGTGCAGCCCTTATCGCAGATTGCAAGCGAGGGGTTGGGGTGCTGGCCGCAGAGATGCTAATTACGTCTACATGTTCAGCTATCGCATACTCCACGCTGGCTGCTAAATCGTCGGGTTGGCCCAGTCCGTTCGTCGGTGTGTCGAAGATCGGGAGAATCTTGGACTTTGGTGCCACCCCGAGTGCCCCACGAGTGCCTCCGCGCCCGTGCGCCGCAATGAGGCCAGCCATGCCGGTTCCGTGGCTATTCGTATCCCGAAGGCCGTCCCCGCTTCCTCCCGTAATCACATCTGTTCCTGGAAGCAAGTTCTTCTCTAGATCCGGGTGAGCTTCGACCCCAGTGTCCGGAACTGCTACAACGATCCCTTCGCCCTGACTGATCTCGTGGGCTTCTGCAGTTCTCAAAAAGCCTAGATGCCACTGGTCACCCCTTACCCGCTCCGACCCGTCCGCGGCGGGTGGCATGGCCGATGTTGCCAGGCCAGGGCTGAGCGAGATTGCGAGTGACGCGGCTACGCTTCGTGCCACCAGCAGTGCGTGGGGAATCACCGATTGAAGCCTATGGCAGGCCCAGGGTCGATCGGTCCCTCGTCAGGCGGCTCCAATATTGGATCCACACCGCGTTCGACTTCCCAGGGATTGTCCGGATCCCAGCGCCGTTCCAAGTCTCTATCTAAGCCGTTGCTGTTCTGCCTCCCATGGGTAGGAGGCAGGCCGGGAGCGCCGCCGAGGGGGGTCAACCCTGGTGTACCAATGTGTGGACCTCTCCCCGTATTCGGTCGAGACCCTGCAGCTCCTGTCGGCGCAGTGCCGGCGGCGCCTCCCCCGATAACTCCACCCGGAGGATTGACGCGCCTAGTGGGGCCGCCCACGGCGGGCTGGCCGAGGGGGACTCCCGGGATCACTCCGTTTGTTCCGGTCGGACGCGGCGGAAGTGATCGGTTAGTGCTCTTCCCAGCAACTGGATCGTTCCCGATCGGGCTCAAGCTTGTGCCGCGATTGGGTGCCGCGGGAAGGGGGATGCCAGAGGTGCCGGAGGGCGTATTAGGAGTAGAAGGGGATGCGGCTCCAGGTGGCATCGCTTGGACAGGTGTTCCTAAACCCGCATTGCCCAGGATCGGACCTCCGCCTATAACACCGCTCGTAGAAGGGCTGCTTGGCTGAACTGACGGGTTCTTGGCGACATTCGATCGACGCCCGCTGATCGGTGCGGGTGGCGTAATCGGGACTGCGACGATAGGAGGGATGACCGGTGCCGGATCTGAGCCGAAATACGGGTCAGACGAATGCGGGTCGGCCCGTGGCGCCGGCCGGACAGGCGCGGGCGGGCGCTGGAGCATGACCTGGGCGTGCTGGAGTTCGCCGCTCAACCCCGTCATCAACCCGCGCGCCCGTACGTTCAACTGCTCCAGGTCGTCGTCCGTCACCGGGGGCCGTTCCGGCAACCGGCTTCCCGCCACCGCCTTCGGGTCGGCGATCGTCGCCTCGTACGCCTGCTTCTGCCGCAGCTTCTTCGCGTACTCCTCGTGCAGCGGTTGCAGCTCGGCCCGCGCGCTGCCGATGGCGCGGGCGGCGGCTGCCAGCGCGTCGTAGTTCGCGGCGGCGGCGTCGTGGGTGCGCTGCACGCGGTCGATGAGCTGGTCGAGTTCGCCGATGTACGCCCGCGCGGCGGTGTTGGTCTCCGGCGGCCACGCCTCGGCCAGGCCGCGCCGGTATTCGCGCAGGCGGCTCAGGTGGGCCAGGGCGAGGTCGCAGACCTTGCGCCAGCCGGCGACCTGCTTCCACTGGCCGGCGGTGTCCTGGTCCTGCACGCACGCCCACATGCTGAGGACGTCCATCAGCCGCCAGTCGGTCAGCCCGGAGGTGCGTCCGCTGCCCCGTTCGATCACGGCAGGATCACCCGGCTCTGTTCGGGGGCGGTGGGGTCGGCCAGTGGCGGCATCGGGCGGGCGACGGTGGCGGAGGGGCCGGCGAGCGCTCGTTCCACGTCGGCCACCCGGGCGGAGGAGAACGCGTCGGCGTCGCCGTAGCGGGCGGCGATCCGTCCGGCGGCGTCGGCGAGGCGGCCGGTGGCCGGTGCGAGATCCCAGACCGCGCTCACCGCGGCGGTCTGGGTGTCGTGGTGGGCCTGGAGGAACTGGACCAGCTCGATGAAGGCGTCGGCCGGGTTGGGCACCGGGGCCTTCATGTCGTCGGCGATGTAGGACAGGTGCGGCGAGTAGTTGCGCGTCACCTCGTCCTGGAGGCGGTCGGCGAACTCCCGCATCTGTCGGATGTCGGCCTCGATGCCGCCGTAGCCGCGCAGCCAGCCGGCTGGCTGGTTGTCCTCCGGGATCATCGGAGCCTCCTGCCCGTCACCACACGGTTTCCCTGAGTGAGGTTAATGGCTCGAAGCTGATCCCGGCAGCCCCGCCCCCGTCGCCGCGAGCGGGAGGTGAGGTCAGCGGGGGAGGCCGGAGGCCCGCCAGGCGCCGGGGCCGGCGATCGGCCCGGCCAGGGCGGGGCGTGCGCTGCGCGCCCACTGCGACACGGGGGCCGGCGCGGCGGCCGGGGCCGGGCGGGTGCGCACCACGATCGCGCCGACCAGAGCGGCCAGCTCCTCGGCGGTGGGCACGCCACGGACGATCCGGAACAGCGGCTCCTCGGCAGACATGACCCCAGGGTACGCGTCGCGAATTCGACCTTCGCCGTACAGTGGCGTGCCGACGGTGTGAGCGTCGCAGCGGCCGGGTACGGTTCTCTGCGATGTCGAACGCGCTCCCCCAACTCGTCGCCGACCGGTACCGGCTTCTCACGCCGCTCGGTCAAGGCGGCATGGGCCGCGTCTGGAAGGCGCGGGACGAGGTGCTGCACCGGGACGTGGCCATCAAGGAACTGGTCCCGCCCCCCGGCCTCACCCCGGAGGAGCGCCGCGAGATGCGCGAGCGCTCGCTGCGTGAGGCGCGGGCGATCGCCCGCCTCAACAACGTCAACGTGGTCCGCATCTTCGACGTGCTGCGCACCGACGGCGATCCGTGGATCGTCATGGAGTACGTGGCGTCGAAGTCGTTGCAGGACACCATCGCCGAGGACGGCCCGGTCACCCCGGCCAAGGCGGTCGAGATCGGCCTCGGCGTGCTGAACGCGCTGAAGGCCGCGCACAAGGCCGGCATCATGCACCGCGACGTCAAGCCGGGCAACGTGCTGCTCGGCGAGGACGGCCGCGTGGTGCTCACCGACTTCGGCCTGGCCACCATCCCCGGCGACCCGAACGTGACGCGCACCGGCATGGTGCTGGGCTCGCCCGCGTACATCTCGCCGGAGCGCGCCCGCGACGGCACGGCCGGCCCGGAGGCGGACCTCTGGTCGCTCGGCGCCACGCTCTACGCGGCGGTCGAGGGCAAGTCGCCGTACGCGCGCCCGTCGGCGATCGCCACGCTGGCCGCGCTCGCCACCGAGCCGATGCCGCCGCCGCGCAACGCCGGGCCGCTCAAGCCGGTGCTCCAGGGCCTGCTGCGCAAGGATCCGGACGAGCGGATCACCGCCGAGGTGGCGGAGCGCATGCTGCGCAAGGCCGCCGGCCGTCGCGCCAAGAGCATCTCGCTGCTGGACGGCGTACGCCGGCCGGGGCCGAACGGTCCGCGCGTGCCGCGCCCGCCGCTGGTGCCCGCGCCGCGCCCGGCCGAGCAGGCCGAACGCGCGGCGAGCGCGGCGTCCGGGGTCGCCGCAACCGGGGGTACGGCGGCAGCCGCCGACCCGGCGGCGAACGTGCCGGCGCCCACCTCGGACGCCGGTCCCACCGCGAAGGTGACCCCGCCGCCCGCCGAGCCGACGGCGAAGCTCGACCCGGCGCCCTCGGCCGACGAGACGCGGGTGGACGACGAGGCCCGGGTGGACGGCGTCGACCCGGCGCTGGACGAGACGCGGCTCGACGGCGAGCCCGTCACCGACGCCCCGGCGCCGGTCAGCCCGGCCGTGACCGGCTCCGCGCCGGTCAGCCCGGCTCCGGTGCAGGAGGCGCCGTCGACCGGCCGGGCCACCGTGCTGCCGGTCGAGAAGTCCGCGCCGAACCGGCGCAACCTGCTGATCGGCGCGCTGGTCCTGCTGCTGCTCGTCGGCCTGGTGGTGGCTGTGCCGCTGCTGAACAACGGTGACGACGGCGACGGCGGCGAGCCGACGGCCGGCACCTCGGCGTCGGCGGCGCCGCCACCCGCGCCGAGCGAGAGCGCGTCGCCGAGCGCCCCGGCGACGAGCGCGTCGGCCAGCCCCACGCCGTCGGCCAGCCCGTCGGCCTCGGGGTTCACGCTGCCGGCCGGATGGCGTCTCTACACCGGCCCGAACGGCTTCAAGGTGCCGATCCCGAACGGTTTCGAGGCGCGGGTCCGCAGCGACAACGTCGTGCTCTACGAGGTCGGCGGCGCTCGGCGGGTGCTGTTCATCCAGTGGACCCCCGAGCCGAAGCCCGACGCGTACGCCGACTGGAAGGGCCAGGAGCCGTACCGGGCGTCGCGTGTTCGGAACTACAAGCTGGTCGGAATCACCAAGTGCGACCCCTACTTCCGCACCTGTGCCGACTGGGACTGGCTGCAGACGCGCGACGACGGCACCCGGTTCCACGTGCGTAACCGGGGTGTGGCGACGGCCAGTAACAGGGGCTTCGCGCTGCGCTGGGAGGTGCCCGCGAAGGACTGGGACGCCAACCTGGCGAACTGGGAGATCATCACCAAGGGCTTCGTGCCGGACCGTCAGAACTGACCGGGAATCCCGCCGGTCACGGAACTCGCTCGCATGGCTTTCCGTCCTCGGGGGTATGAATCCCTCCGACGACGGAAGGAGGCGCGACATGGGTTACCGACGGAGGTACACCGGCCCGCGGCTGGCACTGTGGATGCTCGTTGCGCTCGGCGACGTCGTACTGCTCCTGATCAGCGCCGGCCTGTCCGCGCCGCTCGCGGTCCTCGGCGTGCTGACGCTCACGGTCGTGGGCGTGGCGGCGTGGCGCCTGACGCGCCGGACGCCGGTGCCCGTCCCGGCCACCGCGCGCCGCAGAGCCTGATTCCGGTACGACGACAACGGGACCGCCTCGTGACGAGGCGGTCCCACTCGTGTCGCGCGTACGTCAGGTGTTGTTCGCCAGCGCGATCAGCCGGCTGCGGTCACCGTTCCAGTAGTTGCGGTCGACGTTGCCGCTGATCCCGGAGACGGCGCCGGTGCTGGTGTACTGCCAGAAGCTCCAGAAGGGAGCGCCGGCCGGCAGCGTTCCGGGGGCGCTGGCCCAGCGGGCGAGCCACAGCGGGTGGTTGGCCCACGGGCCGGTCCAGCTGCCGGTGCACTGGTTCCACCAGCTCGTGGTGGTGTAGATGACCGCGTACCGGCCGGTGCGGGAGCGGTAGGTGTTCAGGAAGTCCTGGATCCAGTTGCGCATGCCGGTGGTGCTCAGGCCGTAGCAGTAGCCACCGCTGTACGGGTTGCCCTCGATGTCCAGCGCGGCGGGAAGCGTACGGCTGTCGGCCGACCAGGCGCCACCGTTGCTGGCCAGGTAGTTGGCCTGGGTGGAACCGGCGGAGATGTTCGGCCGGGCGAAGTGGTACGCCCCGCGGATCACCCCGGCGTTGTACGCGTTGACGTAGTTCGCGTTGAAGTTCGGGTCCTTGTAGCTCGTACCCTCGGTGGCCTTGATGAAGGCGAACTGGATGCCCGAGTTACGCACGCTGGTCCAGTTGATGCTGCCCTGGTAGCGGGAGACGTCGATCCCGGGCGTGGTCGCGGCGGCGGCCGGTCCGGCGGTCGCCACGAGGGCCACGGCCGCGGTGGCGGCGGCGGCCAGGCCGGCGGCGAGAAGCCGGCGTACGGAGAGTCTGGTGCTGGGCATGGTTGCCTCCAGAGGGACGTCCGTCTATTGACGCCCATCTTTGGAGCTTAGTGCCCTAGATCGCAATAGGGGGAAAGGAAATTTTCATCGACGGTCGTCGTTCGCCCAGGTGGCGCGACGGGTGCGGATCAGCGCAGGGTGCTCGGGTCCGTCGCCCAGCGGAACGGCTCGGTGACACAGAGCGTCTCGCCCGCCTTCGCGACGGCATCCTCCACGTAGTGCGCGTCGTCGAGCCGGTGCAGCCGCAGCGAGTTCGAGGCAGGGCCCACGATCAGGCTCCCGTCGAGCAGTTCGATGCGGTCGTGACTGTCGCCCAACTCTGTGAGACGCCGCCGGTCGAACGACACGGCTCGGGGCGGTAGGCTCCCCGCCCATGCCCCTGATCGACGGTCTCACCACGCTCTGGGACACGCTGACCAGCGCCCAGCCGGACCCGCCGCCGCTGCTCGTGGTGGTCACCGCCGTGGTCGCGCTCGCGGTGGTCGTGGCCCGGCTGCCCTGGCGGATCGCCCGCAACGCGGTGACCATCGCGCACGAGGGCGGCCACGCGCTCGTCGCGTTGCTCACCGGCCGGCGGCTGCACGGCATCCGGCTGCACTCGGACACCTCCGGGCTGACGCTGTCCGCCGGCCGTCCCACCGGGCCCGGCATGATCCTCACGCTGCTCGCCGGGTACGTCGCGCCGTCGCTGCTCGGCCTCGGCGGCGCGTGGCTGCTGGCCGGGAACCGGATCACGCTGCTGCTCTGGCTCGCGGTGGCGCTGCTGCTGGGCATGCTGGTGATGATCCGCAACCTGTTCGGCGCGCTGTCGCTGCTGGTCACCGGCGGTGTGGTGCTCGCCGTCTCCTGGTACACCTCGCCCGAGGTGCAGGCCGCGTTCGCCTGGACGTCGGTGTGGTTCCTGCTGATCGGCGGCGTACGGCCGGTGTTCGAGCTGCACCGGCAGCGCGCCCGGGGCCGGATGCCGCAGTCCGACGCCGACCAGCTCGCCCGGATCACGCCGTTCCCGGCGTTGTTCTGGGTGGGCCTGTTCCTGCTGGTGAGCGTGGGCGCACTCGCCGCCGGAGCGCTGCTGCTGGCCGGCCCGATCCTCGCCGACACGGGCCTCACCGCCTGACTGAGCCGAGCCGTATCTCGTCCCGGAGCGGGTCGCCTCGCGGCAGGGCAGAATCGGATCCGTGCGATACGTGATCATCGGAGCGGGCGCGGTCGGCGGCACCATCGGCGTACTCCTGGCCGACGCCGGCCACGACGTGACGCTCGTGGCCCGCGGCGCGCACCTGGACGCGCTGCGGGAACGGGGTCTGACGCTGCGCACGCCGGACCGCGACGTGGCCGGCCGGCTCCCCGCGGTGGCCGGACCGGACGGCCCGCCGCTGCCGGCGGACACCGTGCTGGTCCTCACCGTGAAGTCGCAGGACACCGTGGCGGCGCTCGACACCTGGGCGGACGCCCCGGTCGAGGGCGGCGGAACGGCGGGCGAACGGCTGCCGGTCGTGCTGGCCCAGAACGGCGTGGCGAACGAGCCGGCCGCGCTGCGCCGCTTCGCCCGCGTACACCCGGTCTGCGTGTGGCTGCCCGCCACCCACCTGGAGCCGGGCGTGGTGGTCGCCAACGGCCATCCGCATCCGGGCATGCTGCACATCGGCCGCTACCCGGGCGGCGCCGACGACACCAGCCGGGCGGTCGCCGCCGACCTGACCGCCGCCGGGTTCGTCGCGCCGGTCCGCGACGACGTGATGCGCTGGAAGTACGGCAAGCTGCTCGCCAACCTCGGCAACGGCCTCCAGGCGCTGCTCGGCCGGGACGTGCCCGAGTCGCTGTCGAAGCGGGTACGCGCCGAGGGCGAGGCGGCGCTCGCCGCGGCGGGCATCGCCCACACCACTGTCGAGGAGGAGGCCGCCGAACGGGGCGACCTGGTGTCGCACCGGCCGGTCGGCGGCGAGGAGCGCTCCGGCGGCTCCACCTGGCAGAGCCTGGCCCGTGGTGCCGGCTCGGTCGAGACCGACCACCTCAACGGCGAGATCGTGCTGCTGGGGCGCCTGCACGGCGTGCCCACCCCGGCCAACGCGGCCGTGCAGACCGCGGTACGCCGGGCGGTGCGCGACCGGATCCCGGCCGGCGGCTTCCCGGTGAGCGAACTGGAGAAAATGATCGGCTGAGCGGCAACCGCACCCGGTACGCCAGGCGTCTCCCCTGCGACCGCCACTCGGGAGGTAGCAGGTGCCGGACGTCGACGGGTTCGACGAGTTCTACCGGGGCAGCCGGCAACGGCTGCTCGGGTTCGTCTACGTGCTCACCGGCAACCTCGCCGAGGCGCAGGACGCCGTGCAGGAGGCGTACATCCGGGCCTGGCAGCGGTGGTCCACAGTGCGTGGGTACGACGACCCGGAGGCATGGGTGCGGGTGGTGGCGAGCCGGATCGCGGTGAGCCGCTGGCGCAGCCTGCGCAGCCGGGCCCGTGCCTACCTGCGCCACGGCGCCGAGGAGAGCATGCCGGCCCCGAGCACCGACACGGTCGAGGTGGTGGCGGCGTTGCGGCGGCTGCCCGAGGAACAACGCGTAGCCCTCGCGCTGTACTACCTGCTCGGCATGCCGGTCGCCGAGGTCGCCCGGGAGACCGAGGCGCCGGTCGGCACGGTCAAGGCGCGTCTGTCCCGGGGCCGAGCCGCCCTGGCCGAACTGCTCGCGGTCGTGGATCTGGAGGAGCCCGCCGATGCGTGACGACGACCTGGCGTTCATCGACGCGATGCAACGGGATCTGCACGCCGTCCGCTGGGCGGAGCCGGCCGAGCTGCGGGCACGAGCCCGGCGTCGCAGCCGCCGCGCGGTGGCCGCCGCGGCCGTGGCGGTCCTCGCGCTCACCTCCGGGGCCGCGTTCGTGGCGTCCGGCCGCGCCGCCTCGCCGGCGCCGGCACCGGTCGCTGCCAGCCGGCCGGCGACCCCGTGGAGCGCCGCCGATGTGCCCACCGAGGTGCTGCTGCAACCGGTGGACCTGCGGGTGGCCGGCGTCGAACCGTCGAGCGACGCCGGTCTCGACGAGGAGATCCGGCTGGACCAGATGCTGGAGGTCTGCCGGCAGGATCAGGGCCTGCGGACGGAGTGGGTGAAGTCCCGCTACTCGCGGTCGGTGGCCCTCCTGCGGCAGCGGCCGGGCAGCAGCGATCCGTCGGACCGGCAGCCGGTGGCCCTTCAGGACGTCTACCGGCTCGCGGCGCAGGACGGTGAGCGGCTGTTCGACGGGCTGCCCGCGCTGCTGGCGCCCTGCCGCACGTGGCGATCCGCCGGCCTCGTGGAGGTGAAGGGCATGCGGATCCAGGCGGAGGTCGTCCACTCCTGGCAGACGGTCGACAGCGGCTTCGCCGGCGACGAGTCGGTGCTGGTGCGGCACACCGTCGGGAAGATGCAGCGGCTGGACACCGGGGCGCCGCTCGGTGCCGGGAGCCCGCCGAGGGACCAGGCGGTGGTGCGGGTCGGTGACCTCGTCACGGTGCTGCGCACCGGCGCGGGCGGCGACGAGGTGGCCCTGCGGGATCTGGCGAGGGTCGCCGCCGAGCGGATGTGCCGCGCCGCGACCCCGGGCTGCTGACGCCGGTGCCCCCGCCGCTTCGGCGGCGGGGGCATCCGACGTACTACAGCGGGATGTTGCCGTGCTTCTTCGGCGGCAGCGTCTCGCGCTTGGTGCGCAGCACCCGCAGCGCCCGCACGATCTGGGTACGCGTCTCGTGCGGCGGGATCACCCCGTCGACGTAGCCGCGCTCCGCCGCGATGTACGGGTTGGCGAGCGTGTTCTCGTACTCGGCGATCTTCTCGGCGCGCACGGCGGCCGGGTCCTCGGCGTTCGCCAGCTCCGAGCGGTAGAGGATGTTCACCGCGCCCTGCGCGCCCATCACCGCGATCTGCGCGGTCGGCCAGGCGAAGTTCAGGTCCGCGCCGAGGTGCTTGGAGCCCATCACGTCGTACGCGCCGCCGTACGCCTTGCGGGTGATGACTGTGACCTTCGGGACGGTGGCCTCGGCGTACGCGTAGATGAGCTTCGCGCCGCGGCGGATGATGCCGTCCCACTCCTGGCCGGTGCCGGGCAGGAAGCCGGGCACGTCCACGAAGGTGAGCACCGGGACGTTGAACGCGTCGCAGGTGCGCACGAACCGGGCCGCCTTCTCCGACGCGGCGATGTCGAGCGTGCCGGCGAACTGCATCGGCTGGTTCGCCACCACGCCCACCGGGCGTCCCTCGACGCGGCCGAAGCCGACCACCATGTTCTGCGCGTACAGCGGCTGCACCTCGAGGAACTCGCCGTCGTCGAGCACGTGCTCGATGACCCGGTGCATGTCGTACGGCTGGTTGGCCGAGTCCGGGATCAGCGTGTCCAGCTCACGGTCGGAGTCGGTGACGTCGAGGATCGCGGGCGCGTCGAAGACCGGCGGCTCGTCCAGGTTGTTCGACGGCAGGTACGACAGCAGCGCCTTGACGTACTCGATCGCGTCCTCCTCGTCGGTGCCGAGGTAGTGCGCGTTGCCGCTGCGGGCGTTGTGGGTGCGGGCGCCGCCCAACTCCTCCATGCCGACGTCCTCGCCGGTGACCGTCTTGATCACGTCGGGACCGGTGATGAACATGTGTGACGTCTGGTCGACCATGACGGTGAAGTCGGTGACCGCCGGGGAGTAGACCGCGCCGCCCGCGCACGGGCCCATGATCAGCGAGATCTGCGGGATGACGCCGCTGGCCCGTACGTTGCGGAAGAAGATCTCGCCGTAGAGGCCGAGGGACGCGACGCCCTCCTGGATCCGCGCGCCGCCGGAGTCGTTGATGCCGACGACCGGGCAGCCGATCTTCATGGCCAGGTCCATCAGCTTGACGATCTTCTCGCCGAAGACCTCGCCGAGGGAGCCGCCGAAGACGGTGAAGTCCTGCGCGAAGACGCAGATCTGCCGGCCGTCCACGGTGCCGTAGCCGGTCACCACGCCGTCGCCGTACGGGCGGGTCTTCTCCAGCCCGAAGTTGGTCGAGCGGTGCCGGGCGAACTCGTCCAGCTCGACGAACGAGCCCTCGTCGAGGAGCATCTCGATCCGCTCGCGGGCGGTCTTCTTGCCCCGCGCGTGCTGCTTCTCGACCGCGCGTGCCGACCCGGCGTGCACCGCCTCGTCGAGCCGTCGCTCCAGGTCCGCCAGCTTGCCGGCGGTCGTGTGGATGTTGAACCCGGTCTCGGTAGTCACCCGTGGAATATAACGATGGTTCAGGTGTCTGAGGCTGTGCAGTGCGCCTCACCGCTTCGCGGCGACCGGCGGGCCGGGTGGCCGTAGGCTGGCGGGATGCCCGGCTCGCCGTACACCGATCTGGACCGACCGCCGCTGTCGGCGGCCCGGCTGCGGCGCGCGCTGGTCGCGCCGAACGGGCCCTGGCGCCGGTTGGAGCTGCTGGCCGAGACCGGCTCGACGAACGCGGACGCGGTGGCCGCGGCCCGGGCCGGCGAGCCGGAGGGCCTGGTGGTGGTCGCCGAGCGGCAGACCGCGGGCCGCGGCCGCCGGGGCCGCGTCTGGCAGTCGCCGCCGCGCGCGGGTCTCGCGACGAGCGTGCTGCTGCGGCCCGGTGAGGCGGTCGCGGAGCGCGGCTGGTCGCCCGTGCCCGCCACCGGGTACGGCTGGCTGCCGCTGCTCGCCGGCGTCGCGCTGGTCGAGGCGGTACGCCTGCTGGCCGAGCTGGACGCGCGGCTGAAGTGGCCCAACGACCTGCTGGTGGACGGCGCGAAGTGCGCCGGGGTGCTGGCCGAAGCGGTGCCGGGGGAGATCGACCGGCCCCCGGCGATCGTGGTCGGTGTCGGGCTGAACGTGACGCTGCGCGCCGACGAACTGCCGGAGAACCCGACCGGGCTGCCCGCCACCTCGCTCCAGCTCGCCGGCGCCACCGCCACCGACCGGGATCCGCTGCTGCGGGCGCTGCTGCGCTCGCTCGCCGACTGGTACGAGCGTTGGCGTGACGCCGGAGGTGACGCGGAGGCCAGTGGGCTGCGTGAGGCGTACCTGGCGGGGTGCGCGACAGTCGGCCGCCGGGTGCGGGTGCTGCTGCCCGACGGCCGGGAGGCGCACGGCACCGCCACCGGCGTGGACGCCGACGGGCAGCTCCTGGTCGACGCCGACGGGGAGACCTTGCGGCTGGCCGCGGGCGACGTGCTGCACCTGCGCTGAGGCACCCGGGAAGATCACCGCAACAACGGTCGCCGACCGCCCGCGCGGCCGATGCCGGCCGGATGCACCGACCGGTTACGGTCAGCGCGTCCGGTTCTGCGAGGAGGTTCCGCGTGGCGTTCCCCGAAGACGTGCTCACCGAGGACGAGCACGTCGTGTTGCACCTGCACCCGCACTGGAAGGCCCTGATCCGGCCGGTCCTGGTGCTCGTGCTCGCCGTCGCGGCGGTCGTCGCCGGGTGGCTCCTGCTGCCCGACGGCAGCGGCGGCACGATCGCGCTCTACGCGATCGCGGTGGTCGCGCTGGTGCTGGTGTTGTGGCTGGGTCTGTGGCCGTTTCTGGTCTGGCGCACCACGCACTACCTGTTCACGAACGAGCGGGTGCTGCTCCAGCAGGGCGTGCTGTCGCGTAACCGGCGGGATCTGCCGCTGACCCGGATCAACGACCACGCCATGCACCAGCGTTTCGTGGAGCGGCTGCTGGGCTGCGGCACGCTGACCATCGAGTCGGCGGGTGAGCGCGGCCAGTCGGTGCTGCACGACGTGCCGGGCGTGGACCGGGTGCAGACGAAGCTCTACGAGCTGGTCGAGGCGCACCACGACAAGCACAGCCTCGGTGACGGCGAGATGCGCGAGATCCTGGCCGACATGACCGAGGGCAAGTCCCTGCGCGACCAGCCCTGACCCGGCGACGGAAGAGGCCGGCACCCCGTGGCAGGGGTGCCGGCCTCTCGTCGTTCAGCGGCGGGCGCGGCGGGGCTGGAGTTCCGCGGCGAGTTCGGCGTCCAGGTCGGCGCCGAGCGCGCCACCGAGCCCGGCGTCCGCCGGTGCGGGTCGCCCTCGCGGCGGCGGGAAGTCGGCCGCCCGGCCGGGGCCCGCGGGCGGTTCCTCCTCCTCCAGCTCGCTGACCGACTCGGCCAGTTCGGCCACCGGGTCCATCTCGGCGACGTTGTCCCACTCGTCACGCGGCACCGAGTGCCAGGTCTCCTCGGCGTGCTTGGGGACGGGCTGGAAGACGAACGTCCGGTAGGACCAGAAGCGGAACAGCGTGGCCAGCAGGACACCGATGGTCTTGGCGACGTTCAGCGCCAGCAGGCCGTGTACGCCGAGGCCGTACTTGGCCAGGGCCAGGACGCCGAGTTCGATGACCAGGCCCGCGCCGTTGAAGAGGAAGAACAGGACGTATTCGCGCCGGAGTGCCGATTTCGGTCGATCACGGTACGTCCAGTGACGATTCATCAGATACGACGTGATCGTGGCGACAATCGTCGCGATCACTGTCGCCTTCAGCTGACCGTCACGGAAAACCGTGAGTGCCAGCGCATTGAACACCGCGTAATTGATGACGGTGTTGATGCCGCCGACGATGCCGAATTTGAGCGCCTCGTGGATGAACTTCTGCCAGCGCTCGGGCAGCAGACGGACTCCAGGCATGCGGAACACCTTAGGCAGTTGGCTGGGCCGGCTGGGCCCGGCGGGTCGGGATGGGCGGTTCGTCACGCCCCGGACTCTCGGTCGTGGCTCGTTGCCGGAGCGGGAGGTGTTCCCGCCTCGACGAAGACGAACCGTCGGTACGACCAGAACCGGAAGAGCGTGCCCAGGCCGGTGCCGACGACGAAGCTCGCGATGTTGTCGGCCAGGGGGGTCTGGAACACCGCGGGCCAGATCGCGCCCAACCCGTAGTGGCTGATCGCCAGGCAGGCCACCGCGATGCCGAGGCCGACCGCGTTGAAGAAGAAGAACAGCGCGTACTCGCGGGCCGGGTTCGACCGCTGCCGGTGCCGCCAGGTCCAGAACCGGTTGCCGAGGAAGGCGACGGTCGCGGCGATCACCGTGGAGATGGTCTTCGCGGCCAGCGGGGGCATGTCCCGGCCGCTGGACAGGTAGTTGAAGAGGACGAAGTCCACGACGAAGGCCAGACCGCCGACGGTGGCGAACTTGCTCAGCTCGTGGATGAGGTGACCGAAACGGTCGAGCAGTGCTCCGATCGGACCCCGGCGGGTCTGCGGAGCCCCCGGTTGGTCTCCGGTCATCGTCGCGGCCACCCGCCGAGAGTACCGGTTGTGCGGTAACCGGGCGGACTGCAACGGCGAGTCGGCCACGACGGCTTCGCCGCGGCCGTCGCGCTCGGGCCGCGCGGGTCGGAGCGGCGTCGCCCGTTCTCGATGTCCGTGAGCAGAGCGTAACGCGCTGTGCGAATCTGTGGAGCGCATCACGGAATCGTCTTTCGCGACATGTTCGTACGCTTCCCCTCGATCGGGCGTCGGGGTCACTCCGGCGCCGGACCCGGTCGTCGAAGGTTCACCGCAGGATTTGCGTGAAACTGCGCGCGAAAGCGGGTATCAGATCGTGATGCCGCAGCGTGGCCGTACCTTGTGCAGTTCTTCACAACCAGTCCCACTGACTGACGAGGCAGTCCGGTTTACGCTGAGCCCAATCCCAGGTTTCCACGAGGCGGCGTACCAGCCCGCCGGAACTCGTGCACCCCATAGATCGGTCAGCGTCGACCACAAGGAGAAGTGACATGGTTGCTCCGGCTGCTGTTCGGGGTATCGATCAGGCCCCGACGTCCCACCCCAAGCTGCTCGCCTGGGTACGTGAGGTCGCGGAACTGACCACCCCGGACCGCGTGGTCTGGGTGGACGGGTCTGATGAGGAGTGGCGCCGTCTCACCGACGAACTCGTCGCCAACGGCACCCTGATCCGCCTTAATCCCGAGAAGAAGCCCAACTCGTTCTACGCGCGTACCGACCCCACGGACGTCGCCCGGGTGGAGGAGCGCACCTTCATCTGCTCCGTCGACGAGGCGGACGCCGGCCCCACCAACAACTGGATGGCGCCGGCCGAGATGAAGCGGACGATGACGGAGCTGTACCGCGGCAGCATGCGCGGGCGCACCATGTACGTCATCCCGTTCTGCATGGGCCCCATCGAGGCCGAGAACCCCATGTTCGGCGTGGAGATCACCGACAGCCCGTACGTCGTCGCCTCGATGCGGATCATGACCCGGATGGGGTCGGCGATCCTGGAGGCGATGGGCGACGACGCCGACTTCGTGCACGCGCTGCACTCCATCGGCGCCCCGCTCGCGCCGGGCCAGCAGGACGTGGCGTGGCCGTGCAACGAGACCAAGTACATCTCGCACTTCCCGGAGAGCCGGGAGATCTGGTCCTACGGCTCCGGCTACGGCGGCAACTCGCTGCTCGGCAAGAAGTGCTACTCGCTGCGTATCGCCAGCGTGATGGGGCGCGACGAGGGCTGGCTGGCCGAGCACATGCTGATCCTCAAGATCACCTCGCCGGAGGGCAAGGTCTACCACATCGCCGGCGCCTTCCCGTCCGCCTGCGGCAAGACCAACCTCGCCATGCTGGAGCCGACCATCCCGGGCTGGAAGGTCGAGACCATCGGCGACGACATCGCCTGGATGCGGTTCGGCGCGGACGGCCGCCTCTACGCGATCAACCCCGAGTACGGCCTGTTCGGCGTCGCTCCCGGCACCGACTGGAAGACCAACGCCAACGCCATGCGGACGCTGGACCGGGGCAACTCCATCTTCACCAACGTGGCGCTCACCGACGACGGCGACATCTGGTGGGAGGGCATGGGTGAGCCGCCGGCGCACCTGATCGACTGGAAGGGCAACGACTGGACGCCGGAGAGCGAGAACCTCTCCTCGCACGCGAACAGCCGCTTCTGCACCCCGATCACGCAGTGCCCGATCCTGGCCGACGACTACTACGACCCGAACGGCGTGCCGATCGACGCGATCCTGTTCGGTGGCCGCCGCCGGGACACCATCCCGCTGGTCACCGAGGCCCGCGACTGGGTACACGGCGTCTACATGGGCGCCACGCTCTCCTCGGAGACGACCGCCGCCGCCTCCGGCGCGGTCGGCGTGGTCCGCCGCGACCCGATGGCCATGCTGCCGTTCATCGGCTACAACGCCGGCGACTACTTCCGGCACTGGATCGAGATGGGCAAGGGCGCGGACGGCGACGAGGCCAAGCTGCCCAAGATCTACTACGTGAACTGGTTCCGCAAGGACGCCGAGGGCAACTTCCTCTGGCCGGGCTTCGGCGAGAACTCCCGCGTGCTCAAGTGGGTCATCGAGCGGCTGGAGGGCCGGGCCGAGGCGGTGGAGACGCCGATCGGCATGGTGCCGGCGCAGGACGCGCTCGACGTCGAGGGTCTGGACATGACCCCGGAGGACGTCCGGATCGCACTGAAGGTCGACGCGGACGAGTGGCGCAACGAGCTGCCGCTGGTCACCGAGTGGTTCGAGAAGTTCGGGGACAAGCTCCCCGGCGTGCTCTGGGCCGAGCTGGACGCGCTGCGCGCCCGGCTCGACGCGGAGCCGCAGAAGTAACAGGTGTGCCTGTTGCCCGCGCCGGGCAACATCGGATGCCATGAGGACGGCCGCTGAACCTGTCGAGGTCCGGCGGCCGTCCGCCGTCCGGGCGCTCACCACGCTGCTCGCCGTGACCGCGGCGGCCACCGTCGTGGTCGAGCTGCTCAACTACTGGTACGCCCCGGAGCAGGAGTTCGGTCTGGCCGTACGCACCGGCTGGGCGATGCTCCGGTCGCTCGGCTTCCTGCTGCTGATCGGCCACGTGAACAAGGGCCGGGTGGGCGCCCGGCCGTTCGGGCTGATCCTGGCGGTGACCACGATCTTCGCGGTCGGGCGGCTGATCGTGCCCCGGCAAGGGGTGCCCGCGCTGCCCGGCCTGGTCGGGTTCGCCGTGCTCACGGCGCTCTGCGTCGCCGTGGTGGTGCTGCTCTACCGCTCCGAGGCGATCCGCGCGCATCTGGTCCGGCACCGCAAGGGCCTGGTCGTCGAGGGCGGGACGATCGCCTGGCGGGAGATGACGCCGAAGCGCCCGCAGGCGAACGGGTGGGTGCTCACCGCCCGCGTCGCCGCGTTCACCTACAGCCCGCTGATGCTGGTGCCGGCGCTCGTCGCCACGGGCGCCGTGCTGGACGGGCGGCTGGCCGCCGTACCGGCAGTGATCCTCTGGTTCGGCGCGGGCATCGCGGTCAGCTACGCCGTGCTGTTCTGCACCGCCTTCCTGCTGCGCGACAAGGCGTGGGCGCGGAACGGCCTGGTGGCCGTCACCCTCGGCGTCCTCGCGATCGACCTGCCCCTGTGCTGGTGGCTGCTCGGCACCGACGGCCTGATCCGAGACGGCGCCCCCCTGGTCACAGCCGCCGCCCTCTGCCTCTGGTCCCTGAACCGAGCCACCCGCACCCCCACCCCCACCCCACCCCGTCGATCATGAAGTTGGCGGCGATTTCGATCTCCGTTGATGCCGTCAACCTCATGATCGTCGCCCGTGGCGGGGCGCGGCGGGGCAGGATGAGGGGGTGTGGGACGTCGTGGTGGTGGGAGCGGGGCCGGCCGGGGCCGCCGCGGCGCTCGGTGCGCGGCGTGCCGGCGCGGCGCGGGTGCTGCTGCTCGACCGGTCCGACTTCCCCCGCGACAAGGCGTGCGGGGACGGCATCGCCGCGCACGCGCTGGACGTCCTCGCCGAACTGGGCGTGACCGGGGCGGTCGACGGCTACCCGCCGCTGCCCGCACTGCGCCTGGTCGGCCCGGGCGGCGGCACCGTCGCCCGGACGCTGCCCCGGCCCGCGTACACGGTGCCCCGCCAGGTGTTCGACGCACGCCTTGTCGCGGCGGCGGTGGCCGCGGGCGTGGAGTTGCGGCGGCACACGGTACGCCGGGTGGAGATCGCCGCCGACCGGGTGCTGCTCGACGGAGAGCTGTCCGCGCGGGCGGTGGTCGGCGCGGACGGCGCCGGATCGGTGGTACGGCGCGCGCTCGGCCACCCGGTCAACCCGGACCGGCATCTGGCCCTCGCCATCCGGGGCTACGCGCCCGCGCCGGCCGGGCCGCCCGAACAACTCATCGTCACCTCGGCGGCGCGCTGGCCCGCGTACGCCTGGGCCTTCCCGATCGGCGACGGTCGCGCGAACGTCGGGTACGGGGAGGTGCTGCGCGGCGAACCGCTGACCCGCGCGCACCTGCTCGACCGGATGGCCGCGCTGCTGCCGGACGTCGACCCGGCGACGGTCACCGACCTGCGGGCGCACCACCTGCCGCTGTCCACCCACCGCCCGGCGCCCGGCCGGGGCAGGGTGCTGCTGGCCGGGGACGCGCTGTCGCTGATCAACCCGTTCACCGGCGAGGGCATCTTCTACGCGCTGCGCTCCGGCGCGCTGGCCGGCGCGGCGGCGGCCGGCTCTCCCGCCGAGGCCGCCCGGGCGTACGCCGCCGCGCTGCGCGCCCGGCTCGGCACCCACCTGCGCCACAGCTCGGTCGCGGCGTGGCTGGCCCGGCGGCGGCGGGTGGTCGACGCGGCGGTCGGCGCGGCCCGGCGGGACGAGCGCGTCTACCGCACAGTGGTGGAGCTGGGACTCGGCGACGGCCGGCTGGACGCGCGCACCCTGATGGCGATCGGGGCGGACCTGCCGCGACCGCGCCGGACCGTCTCACCGTCAGGTGATATGCCACCGAGACACTGATCTCTCCCGCGGGTCGCTACCCTGCAAGGTGATGACTCTGCGGAAACTCCTCTACTCCGTGTACGAGCGCCGGCTGACGGCGAAGCTCGCGGGCAAGCCCGTACCCGCACACGTCGGCGTGATGTGCGACGGCAACCGCAGATGGGCCCGGGAAATGGGCTTCGTCGACCCGAACGACGGCCACCGGATGGGCGCCGAACGGATCAAGGAGCTGCTCCGCTGGTGCGACGCGGCCGGCGTCGGGCACGTCACACTCTGGCTGCTCTCCACCGACAACCTCTCCCGCCCGGCCGCCGAGCTGGACCCGCTGCTCCAGATCATCGAGGACCTCACCACCGAGCTGGCCGAGGAGGGCAACCCCTGGCGGCTGCGGATGGTCGGCGCGCTCGACGTGCTGCCGGCGCAGCACGCCGCCGCGCTCAAGGCCGCCGAGGAACGCACCCGCGACCGCGACGGCGGGGCTCAGGTCAACATCGCGGTCGGGTACGGCGGGCGGCGCGAGATCGCCGACGCGGTCCGCTCGCTGCTGCTGGAGCACGCGGCCAACGGCGGCACGATCGAGGAGCTGGCCACCTCGCTCGACGTCGACCACATCTCCGAGCACCTCTACACGAAAGGGCTGCCGGACCCGGATCTGATCATCCGGACCAGTGGCGAGCAGCGGCTCTCCGGCTTCATGCTCTGGCAGAGCGCGCACTCGGAGTTCTACTTCTGCGAGCTGAACTGGCCCGACTTCCGCAAGGTCGACTTCCTGCGGGCCCTGCGCTCCTACGCCACCCGCCAGCGCCGCTTCGGCACCTGACCCCCTCGCCCCGCCCCCCCCGCCCCGCCCCGCCTCGCCCCGGCGATCTTGCACTTTCGGCCCCGAGGGCGCGGCTTATGCCCCCTTTGTTCGGACCGTAAGTGCAAGATCGCGGAGAGACCGGGCCCCGGGGTCGGGGCCCGGGGGCGTCAGCGGAGGTGGGGGAGGGCGGCGGTGAGGAAGTCGGCCAGCGCCGCCGGGGAGTCCAGGGTCAGGTCGGCGGCGTCGGCCACCTCGTGACCGGTCTCCGGGTTGGCGACCGCGACGCAGACACCGAGGAAGTCGGGATCGGCGGCGGCGCGGGCGCGCAGCGCGGCGAACGCCTTGATGTCGGAGACGTCGTCGCCGAAGTACCAGGCGCCACCGGCGTCCCGGACCGTCTCGCCGATCACCATGCCCTTGTCCCGGTCGACCGGGGGCTTGAGTTCCAGCACCATCCGGCCCGGCTGGGCGCGCAGGCCCAGCCGCTCGGCCTGGGCTCGGCCCCACTCCTGCACCAGGTCGCCGAGCTGCGGGGCGGTACGCCAGTGCAGCGCGACGGAGAGCCGCTTGTACTCGACGAGCGCACCGGGCGGCAGTTCCGCGCGGGCCTGCTCGGCCAGCTCGGACATGGTGGGCACCCACGGCAGGGCGGCCGGCTCGGTGACCGTCTCGCCGCCGGAGTGGCTGTGCTCCAGGCCGTAGAGCCCGTACAGGTCGATGCCGGCGAGGCCGCCGAGGTGGTCGCGGAGGAAGTCCACCGGGCGGGCGGAGACGATGGCGATCCGGCGGACGTGCGGGGCGAGCGCCTCCAGCGCGCTGAGCACGTTGGGCGCGGGCCGTACGGCCGTGGGATCGTCGTCGACGGGCGCCAGGGTGCCGTCGAAGTCGAAGAAGAGGACGACGTCACCCGCGCGGTCGGCGGTCGCACGCCAGGCGTGCTCCGCGTTCAACGGGGTCTTCGGCTGCTGGTTGCCCAGATTCAACGGCGGCACGCGCGTCAGCGTACCCCGCGCCGGGCGGCGTATTCGTGGCCGAGATGTGACGTCGGAACGACGTGGGGATCAGCGTTCGGCGGCTCCTCGTCCCCGGCGACCGAACGGCACCACGGCCGCCTCCTGCCCGTGGCTGAGCAGGTAGCCCTCCACGAAGCCGGTGTTGCGGTCGCCGGTGTGCGCCTCGATCTCGTTGAGCCGCGCCACCAGGAACTCGGTGAGCGCGCTGACCCGGTCGTTGAGCCGATCGTGCAGCTCGGCGACGACGGCGAGGATCACCGCGGTGCCGGCCGTGGTGAGCGCGAAGAGGTTGACGACCAGGGGAAGCTGCCCGCCGTCCAGTACGCCGACCACCACGTTGCCGGTCACGCACGATGTCAGCGACACCACCGCGACCACGACTGCCAACCATTTCAGGGTCATGGACAGACCCCTCCTTCTGTCCCGCAGGGCTGGGTTCGGCTGTGTCCCGTCCCCCCGCCGATGACGAGCCCCTAGCAGTACAAACGTGGACGCTAGCGGGTCCGTTCCGTCCCCGCGGCGAAACGATCGGGTCCGACCTTCCGTTCTTTCGCCATCTGAGGAACTAGCCCGCCTGTTTACCCCTATTTCGGACACCGCCCGGCAGGGTCGGGCGATATGCGAGGTAACGAATGGTTTCCCGAATGTGGAACTTCTCCGCGTCGGACACGTTCGGGTCGACCAGCCGGCGCAGCAGCGCCTCCACGTCCGGGTCCATCGGGGGCGGGGCCGGCGCGGTACGCGGCCCGGCGGTCCGATCCCAGCCGAGCGCGGTGAACGCGGCGGCCGGATCGAGCCCCAGCCCTTCGCAGAAGGCGACCACCCGCTCCGCCTCCGGGTCGCTGGCCCAGTCGCCGCGAACCCATCGGTTGATGGTCTGGCGGGAGACGCCGGTGCGCCGGGAGACCTCGGTGCCGCTCCAGGCCCGCAGCGCGCGGGCGTCGTCGAGCGCGCGCCGGACGAAGGTGGCGAACGCGATCTTCCGTGCGTTGGTCGTCTCGGTCACCCCGTGACGGTACGGCCAGTCGGTCCCGAGAGGGCGGCTCGGCACGCTGCTGTCACGCCGACGTGACGGCGATCGGGGATTTCCGGTAAACGATTCAGTGCTGCTCCTGAGGGGTGTCACCCGGACAGAATAGATGGACACCAGTACGGCGGCAAAGGCCTGAAAAGCTGATACTGTCACGCTCATGAGACAACTTACGGTGTGTCACGTGCTTGAGACGACGAGTGCTCACATGCGTCACTCCGCGGGTGCCGAGGGGGTCTCGTGACCGAGCTCGCGACCCGCGCCCAGGCCTTCGGGCTGATCGCGGACGGAGTGTCAGCCGGGCTGAGCGCCCCCTGGCGTCTCTATCTCGCCCGCGGGTGCCGGTACCTCTCACTCAGCGTCGGCGACCGGGGGGAGTGGGACGCCTGGCGGACCCACCTCGGCTGCCCCGAGCTGAGCGTGCGGGTCTACGACTCCGGCGGCGAGATCCGCCGGGCGTCGGTGGCCGAGGTGATCCTCGACGGCTGCCGGATCAGCGTCGAGCTGGTGGAGGAGGTCAGCACCGACGACCTGGAGCGGCTGCTGGTGGTCGACCCACTGCCCGGGACGGACGAGCGATGACCCCCTTTCTCGCCGTGGTGCTCGTCCTCGTGCTCGGGTCCACCTGCTACGCGGCCGGCCGCCTGCACGGCCAGCTCAGCTACCGCATCGGTTACCGGTTCGGCTACCGCCAGGGCTACTTCGACGGGGACCGGGGCGCCTGGAACCGCCGTCGGCGCGACGCCCAGGCGGCGATCGCCTCGGCGCTGTCCGGTCCCGGCCCGACCGTGGTGACCTCGGCCGGGCGCTCGGCCGTGCCGTTCGCCGGCACCTCCGTACCAGCGGCGGTCGCCGCCCGGCCCGGCTCGGCCCCGGCCGTCCGCGTCACCGCCACCGGCCGGCTCGGCGCCGTCGGCCGGGTGGGCACCACGTACACCGGATCGTCGTTCGGCGCGGCCGGCGCCGGGCCGCGGGCCGGCACGCTGGTGCGCCGCCAGGGCTGAGGCCCGCGCCGCGTCGCGGCGCCGCAGTGGACGACCGGCCGGGGTGCGCGCAGGGGGCATGCATCCCGGCCGGTTCCGGTCCGCCCGTCACCCGAACAGGTGTACGTCCCGCGAAGACCACGCGATGATCCACGCGCACCTCTAGCCCAGCGGCCCCGCGGCGATTAGCGTCTAGGCATGGCGCGGGGTTTTCCCGGGCCAGCCGGACAGCCCGGACCTGCGTCCTCGCGCACGGGGCCCGCATCCGACCCCGTGTCCTCCGGGCACCGGAAGAGGCGGAACTCGGGTGGCCGGGTGCCCATCCGCGGAGCAGGCCTGTGACCACTCGCCGTACCCCCGCCGGAGCCGAGCAGACCCCGGCCTCGACCGCCCCGACCCGCCGGACCACCCGCAGCCGCCGCGCCGCCGCCGCGGAGGCCGAGGAGCCCCGACCAGCCGGCCCGGCCTTCGTCCTGGACACCTCGGTCCTGCTGTCCGACCCGGCGGCGTTCCACCGCTTCGCCGAGCACGAGGTGGTGCTGCCGCTGGTGGTGATCTCCGAGCTGGAGGGCAAGCGGCACCACCCGGAGCTGGGCTGGTTCGCCCGCCAGTCGCTGCGCATGCTGGACGAGCTGCGCGTGCGGCACGGCCGGCTGGACCGTCCGGTGCCCGCCAACGACCAGGGCGGCACGCTGCGGGTGGAGCTGAACCACACCGACGACGGGGTGCTGCCGCCCGGCTTCCGCAACGAGTCGAACGACGCGCGCATCCTGTCCGTGGCGCTCAACCTGGCCGCCGAGGGGCGTGAGGTCACGCTCGTCAGCAAGGACATGCCGCTGCGGGTGAAGGCGGCCTCGGTGGGCCTGCGCGCCGACGAGTACCGGCACGGCCAGGCGAGCGACCCGACCTGGACCGGGATGGCCGAGCTGGACCTGGCCGAGGAGGAGATCGGCCGGCTGTACGCGGGCGAGACGCTCGACGTCGACGCCGCGGCGGGGATGCCCTGCCACACCGGCCTGGTGCTGCACTCGGGGCGGGGCTCGGCGCTGGGCCGGGTGCTCCCGGACAAGACGATCCGGCTGGTCCGGGGCGACCGGGAGGCGTTCGGCGTGCACGGGCGCTCGGCGGAGCAGCGGGTCGCGCTCGACCTGCTGCTGGACGAGTCCATCGGCATCGTGTCGCTGGGCGGGCGGGCCGGCACCGGCAAGTCCGCGCTGGCGCTCTGCGCCGGCCTGGAGGCGGTGATGGAGCGGCGCCGGCACAAGAAGGTGATCGTGTTCCGTCCCCTGTACGCGGTCGGCGGCCAGGAACTCGGCTACCTGCCCGGGTCGGAGTCGGAGAAGATGTCGCCCTGGGCGCAGGCCGTCTTCGACACGCTCGGCTCGGTGGTGCACGAGAACGTGCTGGAGGAGGTCACCTCGCGCGGGCTGCTGGAGGTGCTGCCGCTGACCCACATCCGTGGCCGGAGCCTGCACGACGCGTTCGTCATCGTGGACGAGGCGCAGTCGCTGGAGCGGGGCGTACTCCTCACCGTGCTGTCGCGCATCGGCCAGGGGTCGCGGGTGGTGCTCACCCACGACGTGGCCCAGCGGGACAATCTGCGGGTCGGCCGGCACGACGGGGTGACGGCGGTGATCGAGGCGTTGAAGGGGCATCCCCTCTTCGCGCACGTCACGCTCAGCCGATCGGAGCGATCTCCGATCGCCGCTATGGTCACCGATCTGCTGGAGGACATCCCCGGCTGACCGCACCTTTCGCCCTACTTTGTCCGCATTTTTAGGGTGACGCAGATCACTTTTGAGCCCGGCCATTTCCCACCGGCCTCACTGTGCGCAATGGTGTCCATCGAGCGTCACCTACCACTCGGGAGCTGGACACGGCCCGGAGTCACACCGGTACCGGTGCGCTCACGGCACCGGCGTGACCCGACAGGGCCATGCGCGTGCCGTGTCCCTGCCCCCGACGAAGGGAAACTTCGTGAGTCGGCTCTGGAGCCGGTTCGGCGCCCGTACGGCCGCTGTCGCGCTGCTCTCCGTGGGCGTCGCCGGCGGCTTCTATCTGGGTGAGGATCGACAGACCCAGCAGCAGGGCCTGACCGCGCAGGTCGGCCTGGAGGTCGACCAGGCGGAGCACGCGTACCAGCGCGACCGGCTGTCCGACCACCGCGTGGACTCGTCCCGCCAGCGTGCCGCCGAGTACCAGGCGAAGCTGCGTGCCGCCGCGGCGGCGAAGGAGGCCGCCGAGCGGGCCAAGAAGGCCGAGGCGGCCGCCGCCACCCGCAAGAAGGAGCGGGCCGCGGCGGAGGAGGCGGAGAAGGAGGCGAAGATCAAGCCGTACGACGGCCCGATCCCGTCCTCCTGCGCGGAGTACAGCGGCAACCGGAAGGTCGGTTGCGCCATCATGCTCGACAAGGGCTTCGGCATCGACCAGTTCCCGTGCCTGGACAAGCTCTGGACCAAGGAGAGCGGCTGGAACCCGAAGGCCTCCAACAGCTCGTCCGGGGCGTACGGGATCCCGCAGGCGGTGCCGGGCAGCAAGATGGCCTCGGTCGCCGACGACTGGAAGACCAACCCGGCGACCCAGATCACCTGGGGTCTCGGCTACATCAAGGGCCGGTACGACACCCCCTGCGGCGCCTGGCAGAAGTCGCAGAGTTCGGGCTGGTACTGACATCACCACGACGGCGGGACACGCGGGCAGACCCGGGTGTCCCGCCGTCGTCGTACCGCCGCCCGACTGGCGGCCCGCCGCTTTTGCTGATAGCTCTTGGTAGGTGACCTGGTACGGCCCTAGCGGCGACCCCCACCGGTTCGGGACCGACGCGTTCTACGCGGCGCTCGGCCGGGCCTTCGTCGCGATGTGCGCGGTCGTGCCGGTGCTGTTCCTCATCGAGGCGCTCGACGTCGGCCTGCGACTCGGCCTCGACTACACCGCCGGCATCATCCCGCAGCGGCTCCAGGGCCTGGACGGCGTCTTCTTCTCGCCGTTCCTGCACGCCGGCTGGAACCACCTCTACAGCAACAGCATCCCGCTGATCCTGCTCGGCACGTTCGTGCTCGCCGCGGGCACCCGCCGGTTCCTCTGGTCCACCGCCGTCATCATCCTGGTCAGCGGCCTGGGCGTCTGGTTCACCGGCTCGCCCGACTCGGTGGTGGTCGGCGCCAGCGGCGTGATCTTCGGCTACCTCGGCATCCTGCTCACCCGGGGCGTGGTGGAGCGGAGCTGGTGGAACTTCGCCGTCGGCCTGCTGGTCGGGTTGCTCTACGGCTGGCAACTGCTCGGCATCCTCCCGACCGACGAGCGCATCTCCTGGCAGGGCCACCTGTTCGGGCTGCTCGGCGGCGTGGTCGCGGCGATCCTGTTCCGCCGCCGCAACGACACCGGCGAGTCCGACCGCCTCGGCTCACCGAGGATGACGCTGCCCTGACGGCGCGTTGATCGAACCGCGGGACGTGCTTGCCCACGGCCACCCGCCCGCCTACCGTTTCCGCATCAGCACGGGTTGACCCCGAAGCGGAAAGTGACGGTGCGCCATGCGCGAGGTCGATGTCGCCGTGATCGGGGCCGGTCCAGCCGGGCTCTTCGCCGCCTACTACGCCGGTTTCCGTGGACTCTCCGTGTCGGTGATCGACGCACTGCCCGAGCCGGGCGGTCAGGTCACCGCCATGTACCCGGAGAAGCTGATCCTCGACGTCGCCGGCTTCCCCGCGATCAAGGGCCGCGAGCTGGTCGCGAACCTGGTCGCCCAGGCCGCGCCGTTCCACCCCGACTACCGGCTCGGCGTACGCGCGGAGAAGCTGTCCTACCTCGACGGCCGGCCGGTGCTCGGTCTCGCCGGCGGTGAGCAGCTCAGCTGCGGCGCGGTGCTGGTCACCGGCGGGCTCGGCAGCTTCACGCCCCGGCCGCTGCCGGTCGCGGAGAGCTTCACCGGCGGCGGGATCGTCTACTTCGTGCCGCAGCCGACCGAGCTGACCGACCGGCACGTGCTCATCGTCGGCGGCGGCGACTCGGCGTTCGACTGGGCGGCCACGCTCGCCCCGCTGGCCCGGTCGGTGACGCTGGTGCACCGGCGGGACCGCTTCCGGGCGCACGCGGCCACCATCGAGCGCGTGCGTGCGCTGCCGGTGCGGATCGTGGTCAACGCCGAGGTGAGCCGCCTGTACGGCGAGGAGGCGGTCACCGGCGCCGAGCTGACCGTACGCGGCGGCGAGGTGGAGACGCTGCCGGTGGACACCGTCGTGGCCGCGCTCGGCTTCACCGCCGACCTCGGCCCGCTCGCCGAGTGGGGGCTGAACCTCGACCGGCGGCACATCGTGGTGGACAGCGCCATGGCCACCAACCTGCCCCGGGTGTTCGCGGCCGGGGACATCACCGAGTACCCGGGCAAGGTCCGCCTGATCGCCACCGGCTTCGGTGAGGCCGCCACCGCCGTGAACAACGCGGCTGTCGTCATCGACCCGACCGCGCACCTGTTCCCCGGTCACTCCTCCGACGGCACCTGACGCCGATCGGCGTCAGGGCAGGCCGACCAGGTCCGCCATCAGGCCGATCTGGTGGTCGAAGTACTCGTCGCGGTGCGGCAGCGCCCGGTTGATCCGGCCGAACAGCTCGAAGCTGATCAGCCCGAACAACTGGGTCCAGCCGGCCATGCCGCGCGCCAGCAGCGCGGGCGGCACGTCCATGCCGAGCAGCCCGACCAGTTCGGCCACGTCGCCGCGCAGCGGCTCGGGCAGTTCCTCGTCGGGCGGGGTGAGCCGGCCGGAGGCCAGTCCGTCGCGCAGGATGCCGACCAGGGTCACCGGAGGGCGCTGGGCCGGCGCGACCGTGTCGTCCGGTGCCGCGTACCCGGGCACCGGGCTGCCGTACAGCAGCGCGTACTCGGCGGGGTGGGCCAGCGCCCACGCGCGGGCGGCCCGGCAGGCGTCGAGCCAGCGGCCGCGCAGGTCGGCCTGGTCGGCGGCGGCGTCGGCCGCCTCCACCGCGTCGCCGAGCGCGTCGTACGCCTCCAGGATCAGCGCGGTGAGCAGGTCGTCGCGGCTGGGGAAGTAGCGGTAGATCGCCGAGGAGACCATGCCGAGGTCGCGGGCGACAGCGCGAAGGGAGAGGTTCGCGCCGTCGGTGTCCAGGTGGCGGCGGGCGACCGTCTTGATCTCTTCGATCATCCCGGCGCGGACCCGGGCGCGGAGCGAGGGAGCGACCATGCCCTCACTCTGCCACGGATGAGAGCAGCAATCAAAAGAGAGAGCACTGCTCTTGACTCGACCCGCCCGCATGAGTCATGCTCTGTTGCGAGAGCGGTGCTCTCGATTCGGATTACTGCTTCAGCGAAGGTGGACCTGTCATGGCACTGCACGTGATCGTCGGCGCCGGCCCCGTCGGCACCGTCACCGCCCGCCTCCTCGCCGAACGCGGCGAGCGGGTCCGGGTGGTCACCCGGCGCGGCACCGGCCCCGAACACCCGGCGATCGAGCGGGTGGCCGGCGACGCCGCCGACGCGGACCGGCTCACCGCGCTCAGCGAGGGCGCTGACGCGCTCTACAACTGCGCCAACCCCGAGTACCACACCTGGCCGACGGACTGGCCGCCGCTCGCCGCCGCCCTGCTCACCGCCGCCGAGCGCAGCGGCGCCGTGCTCACCACGGTCGGCAACCTCTACGGGTACGGCCCGGTCGACGCGCCGATGACCGAGGCGACCCCGCTCGCCGCCACCGGCGTCAAGGGCCGGGTCCGCAACCGGATGTGGGCCGACGCCCTGGCCGCCCACCGCGCCGGCCGGGCCCGGATCACCGAGGTACGCGGCTCCGACTACATCGGCCTCGGCGGCAAGTCGCTGCCCATGATGGTGCTGCCCAAGGTGCTCGCCGGGCAGCGGGTGTTCCTGCCGGTCGCCTGGGACGCGCCGCACACCTGGACGTACGTGGGAGACGTCGCCCGTACCCTCGTCGCCGCCGCCACCGACCCGCGGGCCTGGGGACGGGCCTGGCACGTGCCGAGCGCGCCCCCGATGTCGATGCGGGCGATCGCCGACCGGGCCGCGGAGCGGGCCGGGGCGCCGGCGCCCCGGCTGACCCGGATGCCCTACCCGGTGCTCTGGCTCGGCGGCCTGGCCGACCCGTTCGCCCGGGAGATGCGGGAGACCGCGCACCAGTTCGCCGGGCCGTTCGTGATGGACTCCACCGCCGCGAGCGAGACGTTCGGGATCGAGGGGACGCCGCTGGACCGGGTCGTCGACGAGATGGTCACCGGCCTGCGTGCCGCAGCGCCCGCCGCCGCCCGTTAGGGGCGGCGGGCCGGGCCGAAGGCGGCGACGAGCACGGCGACCATGGTCAGCGCCGCGCCGAGCAGCGTGTCCAGCCCGGGGTGCGAGGCGGCGGTCGGCAGCAGCAGGTCCAGCAGCACCGCGCCGACGATCTGCCCGGCGATCGTGGCCAGGCCGAGCAGGAGCACCCCGGTGAACCGGACGAGGGCGGCGGCCAGCGCGATGAACACGATGCCGAGCGGGCCGCCGAGATAGAGCCACGGCTCGTCCGGGAACGCGCCGGCCGGCCGGCCGCGTACCGCCAGGTCCACCGCGAACGTCACGAGCAGCGCCGCCGTGCCGACCGTGAAGTTCACGAGCGTGGCGGTCATGGCGCTGCCCGAGGCCGCCCGGACCCGCCCGTTGACCGCCTGCTGCCAGGCGATGCCCACCCCCGCCGCCAGCGGCAGCAGGGCCAGCGCCAGTGCCTGCGGGTCACCGAGCCGGTCGCCCACCGCCAGCAGGACGGCGAGCACCGTGAGCACCGCGCCGATCAGCCGGTTCGGGGTGACCGGCTGCCGGCCGGCCGGGCCGATGCCGGCCCGGTCGACGAGCAGGCTGCTGCCGGACTGCCCGGCCACCACCGCGACGGTGAAGACCGCCACGCCGAGCGCGCCGATGGTCAGCCCCTGCGTCGCTACCAGGAACGCGCCGCACACCCCGCCCAGGCACTGCCACGGGCGCAGCGTGCCGGCGCGCAACGCGCCGCGCAGGGCGGACAGTCCCCGCCGGCCACCGGGGGTGGCGGGGACCAGCACCAGCAGGATCAGCAGGCCCACGCCGAACGAGACCACCGCGGCGGCGATCCCGTCGGCCAGGCGTACGCCCAGCTCGCCGTTGATCCGGGACTGGACGGCGACCATCACGCCCGAGGCGGTGGCCAACCCGACACCGGCGACACGTCGCCCGGTCGACAGCGTCGGCGGTGCCGGTGGTGCCGCCGTCCCGGCTCTGCTCACTCCTGCTCGGCCAGTGGGCGTCCGTCGAAGTCGACAGCCGAGTAGAGGGCGAGCTTCTCCAGGCGGTGGTACGAGTCGATCACCCGGATCGTGCCGCTCTTGGAGCGCATCACGATCGACTGCGTGTACGCCCCGCCGGAGCGGTAGCGCACGCCGCGCAGCAGGTCGCCGGAGGTGACGCCGGTGGCCACGAAGAAGCAGTTGTCGCCGGTGACCAGGTCGTCGGTGAACAGCACCCGGTCCAGGTCGTGCCCGGCGTCCAGCGCCTTGCGGCGCTCGTCGGAGTCCTTCGGCCAGAGCTTGGCCTGCATCATGCCGCCCATGCACTTGAGCGCGCAGGCGGCGGTGATGCCCTCCGGGGTGCCGCCGATGCCCATCAGCACGTCCACGTCCGACTCGCCGCGGGCCGCCGCGATGGCACCCGCGATGTCGCCGTCGGAGATGAACCGGATCCCGGCGCCGGTACGCCGGATCTGCTTGACCAGGTCGTCGTGGCGCGACCGGTCCAGCACGCACACGGTCACCTCGGCGGCGTCGGTGCCCTTGACCTTGGCGATCCGGTTGATGTTCTCGGCCACCCCGGCGTTGATGTCCACCACGTCGGCGTACATCGGGCCGACCGCCAGCTTCTCCATGTAGAAGACCGCGCTCGGGTCGAACATCGCCCCGCGCTCGGCCACCGCGAGCACCGCCAGCGCGTTCGGCATGCCCTTGCTCATCAGCGTGGTGCCGTCGATCGGGTCGACCGCCACGTCCACCTCGGGGCCGGTCCCGTCGCCGACCTCCTCGCCGTTGAACAGCATCGGGGCGTTGTCCTTCTCGCCCTCGCCGATCACCACGACGCCGCGCATCGGAATCGAGTTGATCAGCTTTCGCATGGCGTCGACTGCTGCGCCGTCGCCGCCTTCCTTGTCGCCCCGGCCGACCCAGCGGCCGGCGGCCATCGCCGCGGCCTCGGTGACCCGGACCAGATCGAGGGCGAGGTTGCGGTCGAGATCCTGGGGCGTCCGCGTACTGGTGGTTGTCATGGCGGCCTCCTCGCGACGTTGCGGGGTGGGACCGGCGGTCACCGCCGCCGGTTTTGTCGCTGATCCTCACACGATCTCAGGTTCGCCGTCCCGGCGGGGCGGAGGAGGCCAGGATCACGTCACCCGGTGGGCTGCGACAATGGCCGGGTGGAAGCCGCACAGCCTGCCGACCGCACACCGACCGACGCCACCCCGCCGGAGGGACAGCCGCCGGTCCGACCCGACGGCGGCCCGGCCCCGTCCGAGGGTCAGCCCGCGCTCGTCGCGGACCGGGGCGAGCCGGCCGCCGTGGCGGACGCCCCCGCGCCGCCCGCCGGCAAGGAGAAGGGCCGGTCCGAGCGGTCGCCGAAGGACATGGCGCTGTCCCTGCTGATCCTGCTGGTCCCGATCGCGCTGCTGCTCGCCTTCTACCGGGGCTTCCTCGGCGGCGACTCGCCGGTCACCGTCGACCCGGCGCCCGCGCTGGAGCAGGCCCGCTCCGCGAACGCCTTCCCGGTCGCCGAGCCGACCGGGCTGGGCGACGACTGGCGTACGGTCAACGCCCGCTTCCGGACCGAGGCGGACGGCTCGACGCTGCGGATCGGGTACGTGACCCCGGAGGGCCGGGGCGCGCAGCTCGTGGAGAGCAACGTCCCGGCGGAGAAGCTGCTGCCGGCCGAGCTGACCGAGGGGCAGCCGCAGGGGGCGGCCGACCTGCCCGGTGGGCTGAGCTGGCAGCGCTACACCGCACGCGGCAACGAGCACGCGCTCGTCCTGCTGGAGCCGAACCGCACGGTGATCGTGGTGGGTGACGCGGGCGAGACGGAGCTGCGCAAGCTCGCCACGTCGCTGCGCTGACGTCCTCCCTCCGGGTGAGGCGGGATTGCGGAACCCCGCTTCCGGGAACAGAAGGGACATCGAGCCCGGACGACCCACCTGGAGAGGTTGACGTGAAGATACGACGCTTCAGCGCCACCGCGTTCGCCGCGGCGCTGCTCATTCCCGGCCTGGCGGCCTGCAACGGCAACGGGACGACGTCCGACGCCTCCGCGACCCCGAGCGCGTCCGGCAGCGTCGCACCGAGCGCCACGGCGTCCAGCAGCGCGGCCAAGCAGGCTCTGCTCGACTCCACGAACGCGATCCGCGAGGGGAACTTCAAGTTCTCCATGACCGGCGCGGGTTCCACCGCCGAAGGGCAGGTGCACGAGCCGAGCCAGAGCGCCGACATGCGGATGACCATCGGCGACCCGTCGTCGGACCTGATGATGAAGCTGGACCTGATCCACGCCAAGCCGGACAGCTGGGTCAAGCTGGAACTCGGCGGCACGGCGGCCTCGCAGATCCCCGGCGTGAAGAACCTCAACACCGGCAAGTACCACCACCTCGACCAGAACCGGATCAAGGGCAACCGGGCGCTGGGCTTCGACTTCGAGAAGCTCGACCCGGCCGGCAGCGCCGTGCTCACCCAGGGCATCACCGAGGTACGGCAGACCGGCGAGGGTGCGTACGAGGGCACCGTCGACGTGTCGAAGGCCGCCGAGGCGGGCTCGCTCGACCCGGCCGTGATCACCGCGCTCGGTGCGCAGGCCCAGTCGGTGCCGTTCACCGCCAAGGTCGACACGCAGGGCCGGCTCAGCGAGATGGTGCTCAAGATCCCGGCCGCAGGCCAGAGCGCCGCGCAGGACCTGAAGATCACCTACACCGACTACGGCAACGCGGCGCCGGCCCAGAAGCCCTCGGCCGACCAGGTCGTCGAGGCCCCCGCCGAGCTGTACAACCTGTTCAACTGACGTCCTCGGTGGGGTTCGGCGCTCGCGCCGAACCCCACCGTCAGTCCTCGGCGCGCTGACGGGCGGCGTCGATGCGGGCGCGGGCGCCGTCCAGCCAGCGCTGGCACACCCCGGCGAGCTGCTCGCCGCGCTCCCAGAGGGCCAGCGACTCCTCCAGCGAGGTGCCGCCCGCCTCCAGCTTCTCCACCACCGAGGCCAGCTCGGCGCGGGCCTGCTCGTAGCTGAGCTGTTCGTCCTGCTTCGTCCCGGTCATCGTCTCTCTTCCCTCAGCCGTCGACGGTGGCGGTCAGCTCGCCCTCGGCGAGGCGTACCCGCAGTGGATCGCCCTTGGCCACCTCGGAGGCCGCGCGGACGACGTGACCGTCGGCGCGCTGCACGATCGCGTAGCCGCGCTCCAGCGTGGCCGCCGGGGACAGCGCGCGCAGCCGGGCCAGCGTGTGCCGCAGGTCGTCGGTCGCGCCCCGCAGCCGGTGCTCCAGGGACCGGCCGGCGCGGTCGCGCAGCGCGGACACGTCCACCGTCCGCTGCTCGACCATCACCTGCGGCCGGGCCAGCACCGGACGGGACCGCAGCAGGTCGATCCGGTGCTGCTCCCGGTCGACCAGGTGACGAACGGCCCGTTCGAGCCGGGACCGGGCCTGGCCGATCAGCCGGACCTCCTCGGTGAGGTCCGGCACGATGCGCTTCGCCGCGTCGGTCGGGGTGGAGGCGCGGACGTCGGCCACGTAGTCGAGCAGCGGCGCGTCCGTCTCGTGGCCGATCGCGCTGACCACGGGCGTGCGGCAGGCGAAGACCGCCCGGCACAGCGCCTCGTCGGAGAAGGGCAGCAGATCCTCGATGCCGCCACCGCCCCGGGCGATGACGATCACGTCGACCGCCGGGTCGGCGTCGAGGACCTTGAGCGCGCCCACGATGTCCGGCACGGCGCTCGGCCCCTGCACCGCCACGTTGATCGTGCGGAAGTCGACAGCGGGCCAGCGGCGGCGGGCGTTGGTCAGCACGTCCCGCTCGGCCGCCGAGGCGCGGCCGGTGATCAGGCCGACCCGGCCCGGCAGGAACGGCAGCCGCCGCTTGCGGGACCGGTCGAACAGGCCCTCGGCGGCGAGCAGCTTCTTGAGCTTCTCCAGCCGGGCCAGCAGCTCACCGAGACCGACCTGACGGATCTCGTCGGCCCGCAGGCTGAGCGTGCCCCGCGCGGCGTAGAACTCGGGCTTGGCGTGCAGCACCACCCGGGCGCCCTCACGTAGCTCCGGCGCGCCCGCGTCCAGCACGTCCCGGTTGGTGGTGACGGTCAGGCTGAGGTCGGCCGACGGGTCGCGCAGCGTGAGGAAGACGGTGCTCGCGCCGGGACGGCGGCTGATCTGCGCCACCTGACCGTCGACCCAGACCCAGCCCAGGCGGGCGATCCAGGCGCCGACCTTCTGGCTGACCACCCGGACCGGCCACGGCTCCTCGGCCGTGCTCCGCCCGTCCGGTGCCCCCCGGCCGTCCTCTCCCGCGCTCACCCGCCCACCCTACGGCCCGGGACCGACAGCGCCCGCGTGCGCCTCGCGGCCGCTGCCGCGCGGGAGAGCGGCACGTACGATGGGCGGGTGACTGACGCTGAGACGACTCCCCGGACCGGCAAGCGCGTGCTCCTGGCCAACCCCCGCGGCTACTGCGCGGGCGTGGACCGGGCGGTGCAGACCGTCGAGGAGGCGCTGAAGCTCTACGGCGCGCCGATCTACGTGCGCAAGCAGATCGTGCACAACAAGCACGTGGTGCGCACGCTGGAGGCCCAGGGCGCGATCTTCGTGGAGGAGAACGAGGAGGTGCCGGAGGGCGCCACCGTGATCTTCTCCGCCCACGGCGTGGCCCCCGAGGTCTACGAGCAGGCCAAGCAGCGCTCACTGCGGGCGATCGACGCGACCTGCCCGCTGGTCACGAAGGTGCACCACGAGGCCCGCCGGTTCGCCGCGCAGGACTACGACATCCTGCTCATCGGCCACGAGGGGCACGAGGAGGTCATCGGCACCGCCGGTGAGGCGCCCGCCCACATCCAGCTCGTCGACGGCCCGGACGGCGTCGACAAGGTCACCGTGCGCGACCCGGAGAAGGTGGTCTGGCTGTCCCAGACCACGCTGTCGGTGGACGAGACGCTGGAGACCGTGGCCCGGCTCAAGAAGCGGCTGCCGCTGCTCCAGTCGCCGCCCAGCGACGACATCTGCTACGCGACCTCCAACCGCCAGCACGTGGTCAAGGAGATCGCCCCCGAGTGCGACGTGGTGATCGTGGTCGGCTCGCGCAACTCCTCGAACTCGGTCCGGCTGGTCGAGGTGGCGCTCGACGCCGGGGCCCGCGCCGGCTACCTGGTCGACTTCGCGCACGAGATCGAGGACGCCTGGCTGACCGGCGCCCGGACCGTGGGTGTGACCTCCGGTGCGAGCGTGCCGGACGAACTGGTCCAGCAGGTGCTCACGCACCTGGCCGAGCGCGGCTTCGGCGACGTCGAGGAGATCACCACCGCCGACGAGCGGCTGACGTTCTCGCTGCCGCAGGAGCTCAAGCGCGACATGAAGGCCGCCGCCGCGGCCCGCGGCTGACCGGGAACGGATCGGCCGCCCGCCGCGTCCAACCGAGCATGAAGACTCCTCGTACGGTGCTCGTCGCACTGCTCGCCGGTCTCGCGCTGACCGCCTGCGCCGCACCCGGCGACGGGTCCACCGATCCCAGCCCCAGCCCGAGTACGACGGGAGCCGCCCCCGTGACCAGCCAGCCCGACCCCGGCACCGGCCCGAGCCGTCCTAACCCCTCCTGGAAGGGCGGCCCGTCGACCCCGCCGGGTGTCGGCGGCACCGTCATCAGCGGCACCGTCCAGGCCGGCGTCGAGCCGAACTGCCTGCTGCTCGACGGCCACCTGCTCGTCGGTGGCCCGCGCGACGTGCTCAAGGCCGGCGCCCGGGTCGAGGTCACCGGCCGCCCCGAACCGGGCATGATGACCACCTGCCAGCAGGGCACCCCGTTCGTGGTCGAGTCCGCCCGCCCCGCCTGACGACGACACGAAGGAGCCCCGCCCCCTGCGAGAGGGGACGGGGCTCCGTCGTGTCAGCGGATCAGTTGACCGAGACGACCTCCACCGAACCGCGGCCGACGACCGCGCCCTCGGTGGTGGTCACGGCCAGGTCGCCGTACAGCTCCCGGCCGGCGGCCGGGGTGGACAGGGCGGTCACCGCACCGGTGAGGGTGGCGGTGGCGCCGTTGGCCAGCGACAGCGGCGTGGACGGCGCGGAGAGCGTGCCCAGCTCCGGGGAGGCGAACGAGTCCCGGTAGTCGTACGCGGTGCTCGGGTCGCTCATCGAGTAACCGTCGACCACGACCCGGTAGGTGCCGGGCGTCGGGTTGGTGAGCGTGACCGCCTCCTCCGAGTCACCGTCGGCCGACTGGCCCACCTGGGTGGTGCCGCGGAACACGGTCAGGTCCAGGTCGGCGCTCAGGTCGGACGGGTTGCCGATCCGGGCGGTGAACGAGGTGGCGCCCGCGGGCACCTCCACCACGTACTCCTGGCTGGCGCCCTCGGTGATGCTCGGCCGCTCGGTCCGGACGCTGGCCAGCGGGCCGCCGACGCCGGTCACCTGGACCGGGCCGAACGTGTTGGTCAGGCTCCAGCTCACCGAGGCCGGGGTGCCGGCGGTGACCGACGGGAGCTGGACCACGGCCGGCTCCACCTTGACGCCCTGCACGCGGGCCTGGAGCCGGAACGGGTTGTCCAGCGCCGGCGAGGTGCGACGCGCCTCCACCTCGATCTCCCACACACCCGGCAGCGGGTTCTGGTAGTCCCGCTCCTGCGGCTTGCAGACCGCGGCGTCGGAGAAGTTGGTGTAGCAGGCGGTGCTGGCGGTGCTCTCGACCGGCACGCCGTACGGGTTGATGGCGATGAACCGGGTCTGCGAGCCGGTGGCGATGCCGGACAGGTTGACCTGGAGCGCGCCCGCACCCGGCGGCACCGTCACGAAGTACGACCGGAAGCCGTTGCGCTCGACCGAGCCGTCGGCCGAGAACGAGTACGCCGGAGCGGCGACCGGGTTCGAGGCGATCACGACGGTGGCGACCTCGAAGTCGACAACGGAGGTGGCCGGGTCGTCGACGGTCATGATGGCGCCGTGCGCGCCGGCCGTCATCGGCTTGGCCTTCACCTTGACCGTGACGGTCTTGTTCAGCGGCAGCCACACCACCTTGGGGGCGCTGTAGGTGCCGTCGTTGCCGCGGAAGGCGACCTCGTGCTTGATGCCCTTGTTCGGGCCGCTGGTACGGGTCAGCTTCACCTCGTAGTGGCGGCTCTCCTTGACCTTCTGGCCACCACGGTCGGCGGCGCAGCGGTTGTAGAGGCCGGTGCCGACGTTCGGGTTCGGCACGAACGTGCCGGAGGCCCGGTCGTAGCGGGTCAGGTTCGGCGACAGCTCGGTGCAGACCGGCGCCTCGGAGGTGTAGGTGCGGGTCGGCACGCCCTTGGCGAGCAGGCTCCACGCGCCCGGCACGTTGAACATGCCGTAGCCCTGCGCGTACGTCGGGACGCCGGTGATCGGCTGGCCCGAGGTGTAGACGGCCCGGCGCAGCGCGGCCGGGGTGACGCCCTTGCCGGTCGCCTTGGCGGCCGACAGCAGCAGCGCGGCGGCGCCGGTGGCCTGCGGGGCGGCCATCGAGGTGCCGTTGAGCATCTGGTAGCCCGGGGGCAGCGGGTAGCCCGCCTCCGGCACCGGGTTGCCCGGCTGCCAGGTCGGCGCGGTGGAGATGGCCGAGCCGGGGGCGGTGATGTTCGGCTTGAAGCCGCCGTCCTCACGCGGGCCGCGCGAGGAGAAGTTGAACAGCGCGTTGTCCTTGCGGACCACCGAGCCGTAGTTGGCCAGCCAGGTGTCCTTGCTGATGCTCGCCGCGACGCTCACCACGTCGGTGGCGACCGACGGGTCGCCGACCGTGTTCACGCCCGGACCGGAGTTGCCGGCCGAGATGAACAGCTGCACGCCGTACGTGTTGATCAGGTCGTTGTAGAGGACCGCGCGGGCGTTCGAGCCGTCGTTGAGCGCGGGCAGGCCGCCGATCGACATGTTCACCACGTCGACCTTGCGGTTGATCACCAGGTCGGCCATGCCGGTGGTGAGCGCCGCCGCGGTGCAGCCGCCACCCCACGAGCAGGCGCGGGCGGAGACCAGCTTGGCGCCCGGGGCGGCACCGTCGAAGGCGCTGTTGCCCAGCATGTCGTTGGCGGCGGTGATGCCGGCGACGTGGGTGCCGTGGGTGCTCTCGATGATGCCGATGTTGACGTAGTCGACCAGGCCGGGGCCGCCGACCGGGGCGGTGTTCACGTTGCGCCGGTACTCGACCACGAACGGGATCTGCTCGCGTACGGCGGTGGCCGGGTCGTCCGTGCCGAAGTGACCGACCTGGAACTTCTCCTTGTACGGCCGCATCACCTCGTCGTCGGTGAAGTCGTTGTTCTGGTTCGCGTCGACGCGCACGTCACCGGTGGTGGGGTTGTAGAGCACGCCCCAGAAGTCGGTGGTGTCGCCGTCGCGGTTGAGGTCACCCCGCGCGTCGCTGTTCGCGGTGATGTTCTCGCGGAAGACGTTGAACCGGTAGTTGCCGGCCGGCGCGGTCCAGGTGCCCAGCGAGGTGGTGAACGACGGGCCGCTGACCTCGGTCAGCATCGGCCGCCAGGAGGCGTCCTCCAGCGGGTCGGTGGCGGTGACCCAGTCGACGATCTTGCGTTCGCCGGTGGTGGTCGTCTGGAGCGCCGGCTGGTCGAGGTCCACACCGGAGTCCATGATGCCGATGGTGACGCCACGGCCGTCCCACTGCGGGTTCGCGGCCTTGAAGGCCTCCGCGCCGGTCTCGTTGGTCGGCATGTACGGGTTCACCGCGCCGGTGTCCCCGCCCGGCCCGGCCAGAGCCTGGGCCTGGGTGGCGGTCTTCGCGCCCTTCGGTGCCGCCTCGGGCGCCGGGTCGGGGAGCTTGATTGTCTCGTCCAGGTCGACGGCGGCGACACCGGGCAGCGTGGCGGCCTTGAGCGCCTTCGCGGTGGGGACCTTCGCCAGCACGTAGCCGATCTGGTCGTACCGCTGGCTGACGGTGGCGCCGAGGCCGGTCAGGCCGTCGACGACCTTCTTGGCCGAGCCCTTCTTCGCCGCGATGATCATCGTGACGGTCGGCGCGTTCTTCGCCTCGGCCTCGTCGAGCAGCTTGGCGTCGTGTGCGCCCAGTGCCTTCGCGGCGGTCGGCTGCGAGGGTTGGGTGGCGGGGGCGGCGCTCGCGGTACCGGCGCCACCTCCCACGGTCAGGGCACCGGCCGCGAGGACCGAGGCCAGGAGCGCGGCGGACGGACGCCGGCTGCGCGTGCGGGGTTTACTCAACGTTCTCTTCCTCCAGAGAACAGGGCCCTCGAAGGGGCAGGGCACGTGTGACGGTGATCCTGCGTGTCACGACGGCGGGTGTCACTACCCGGCCTGGGTTTGTGATCAGTCCGTGACAAGAATCGGTCTACGTCATCACGTGCGGCGTGCTAGACGTCGACGTCCGTCGACCTCTCGGCCGATGTGGACGGCACGTCCAGCAGCTCCGGTGCCTGCGGCTGCCTCGGCGCCAGCTCGACCTGCGCCGGCGCGGCCAGCTCGTCGTCGGAGACGCCCAGCTCGGCCAGCTTGCGGGCGCTCACGAGCACCCGCGCCTCCAGCGACCCCACCGCTCGGTTGTACGCCGTCACCGCCCCGCTCAGCGAACTGCCGAGCTTGCCGACGTGGTCGCCCAGTGTGGACAGCCGCCCGTACAGCTCGCGGGCCAGCGAGTGGACGGTGGCCGCGTTGCGCGCCAGCGCCTCCTGCCGCCACGAGTAGGCGACGGTGCGCAGCAGCGCCACCAGCGTGGCCGGCGTGGCGAGCACCACGTTGCGGGCGAACGCGTGCTCCAGCAGGGACGGGTCGCGTTGCAGCGCCACGTCGAGGAACGGGTCCGCCGGCACGAACAGCACCACGAAGTCGGGCGTCTGGTCGAACGCCGACCAGTAGGACTTGGCGGCCAGGCCGTCCACGTGCGCACGCAGGTGCCGGGCGTGCGCGTCCAGGTGGGTGTCGCGCCCGCGCTCGTCGCGCGCCTCCATGGCGGTCAGGTACGCGTCGAACGGCGCCTTCGCGTCCACCACCACCGTCCGGCCGCCGTGCAGGCGTACCACCAGGTCGGGGCGTACCCCCTGGTGGTCGGTCGCGGCGGTGACCTGCTCGCTGAAGTCGCAGTGCTCCAGCATGCCGGCGGCCTCGACGATCCGGCGGAGCTGGTGCTCGCCCCAGCGGCCCCGCACCTGCGGCGCGCGCAGCGCGGCGACAAGCTGCTTGGTCTCGGTGCGCAGCTCGCCGGAGACGGCGCTCATGGACCGCACCTGCTCGCGCAGCTCGGCGTACGCGTCGACCCGGTCCCGCTCCAGCTCCGCCACCCGCTGCTCGTAGCGGCGCAGCGTGTCGTGCAGCGGCGCGACCGCGCGGGCCACCGCCTCCTGGGACTGCGCGGTGGCCTCGTAGCTGAGCGCCCGCATGGACTGCTCCAGCCGGCCCTCACCCGCCTGGGTGGCGGCCAGTGTCGCCTCCAGGCGGGCGATGTCCGCCGCGGCGCGCGCCCGGGCGGCCAGCCAGCCCACCGCGCCGCCCGCGGCGAGACAGAGCACCACCACGGCCAGCGTCGCAAAGCTCATGGCCAAGAGCTTGCCAAACGGGTACGACGAGCGCCCGGTGGGTACGTTCGAGTCATGGAGTTCGCGTTGTGGCTGGTCCTGATCCTGCTGCTCGGAGGGGCGTTCGTGCTCTGGCGGAGGGGCAGCAGAGCACGTCGGTCGAACGAGCTGGCCGACGCCCGCGCCGAGGCGCAGCGGTGGTACGAGCGGCTCGGCGGCCAGCTGATGAACCTGCACGGCGACGCCCCGGCGGTCCGGCAGGCGCTCGCCGACGCCGGTGAGCGGTACAACGCGGCCGGTTCGCAGCTGGAGCAGGCGACCACGCCGCGCCAGTTCGGGCTGGCCCGGGAGACCGCGCTGGAAGGGCTGGCGTACATCCGGGCGGCGCGGACCGCGATGGGCATCGACCCGGGCCCGGAGCTGCCTCCGCTCGCCGCCGCCCAGGGCGCCGGCGCGCTCACCAAGGAGCGCGAGGTCGACGTGCAGGGGCAGACGTTCCGGGCCGGCCCGCAGCCGGGCAACGCCACGCCCTACTACTACCCGGGTGGCCGGTTCCAGGGGCGGCCGGTGCCGGCCGGCTGGTACTCCACGCCGTGGTGGAAGACCGCGCTCGGCGCGGGCGTCGGCGTGGTCGGCGGCCTCCTGATCGCGGACGCGCTGTTCTCGCCCGCGTTCGCCGACCCCGGGTACGACGCCGGTTACCAGGAGGGCCTCGGCGACGGCCAGGACTTCGGCGACCAGGGCGGCGACATGGGCGGCGGCGGTGACTACGCCGGCGGCGGGGACTTCGGCGGCGGCGGGGACTTCGGCGGCGGCGGTGACTTCGGCGGCGGCTTCGGTGGCGGCGACTTCGGCGGTGACTTCGGCGGCGGCGACTTCTAGCCGGCCGCCCGGCGGGGCCCCCGCTCACACGAGGGCCCCGCCGGGGGGAAATCAGCCGGTGTTGCGCATGCCGGCGGCGATGCCGTTGACGGTGGTCAGCAGCGCCCGCTCCAGCGCCGTACCGTCGTTCGGGGCACGCCGCCCGCCCGGCGCGGTCACCACCGCCCGCCCGGCGGCGCCGGATTCGCGGTACTGCCGCAGCAACGCCACCTGGAGGTGGTGCAGCGGCTCCAGGTAGGTGTCCCGCACGGCGAGCGTGCGCTGGAGCACCGGCGAGTTGTCCAGCAGCGCCGGTGACGCGGTGACCGCCAGCACCTCCTGCTTGGTCAGCTCGTACTCCTGCTCGATCTTGTCGAAGATCGGGTGCAGCTTCTTCGGCACCAGCGTCTCGACGTACCGCCGGGCGATGGTCAGGTCGGTCTTGGTCAGCATCATCTCGACGTTCGACAGGAACGTGCGGAAGAAGTGCCAGTTCCGGTTCATCTCGGCGAGCACGTCGGCCAGCCCGGCCGCCCGCGCGGCGGCCAGCCCGGAGCCCACGCCGAACCAGCCCGGCACGATCTGCCGGGTCTGCGTCCAGCCGAACACCCACGGGATGGCCCGCAGGCCGGACAGGCCCGCGCCGGTGTTCGGGCGCTTCGCCGGCCGGGAGCCGATGTTCAGCGCGCCGAGCAGCTCGGTCGGGGTGGAGGCCCAGAAGTACGCGGGCAGGTCCGGGTCCTCGACCAGCGACCGGTACGACCGGAACGCGGACTCCGACACCACGTCCATCGCCGCGTCCCAGCGCTCCAGCATCTCGGCCGGCTGGCGGGGAGCGGTGTGCAGCAGCGTGGCCTGGAGCACCGCGGCCACCGTCAGCTCCAGGTTCTCCCGGGCCAGCGCCGGCAGCGTGTACTTGTCGGAGATGACCTCGCCCTGCTCGGTCACCTTGATCGCGCCGTCGAGCGTGCCGTACGGCTGGGCCAGGATCGCGTCGTGCGTGGGGCCGCCACCCCGGCCGACGGTGCCGCCCCGGCCGTGGAACAACCGCAGGTGCACGCCGTGCCGCGCGGCCACGTCCCGCAGCGCGCGCTGCGCCCGGTGGATCGACCACTGGCTGGTGGTGATGCCCGCCTCCTTGTTGGAGTCGGAGTAGCCGAGCATCACCTCCTGCACGTCGCCCCGGGCCGCGACGAGCGCCCGGTACGCGGGCAGCGACAGCAGCTCGTCCAGCAGCTCGCCACCGGCGTTCAGCTCGGCCGGGGTCTCCAGCAGCGGCACGATGCCGATGCGGGCGCGCCCGGAGTGCACGTCCACCAGGCCGGCCTCGCGGGCCAGCACCACGGCGGCCAGCACGTCGTCCACGCCGAGCGTCATCGAGATGATGTACGACTCGATGACCTCGGGGCCGAACCGGTCCTGCGCCTCGCGGATGGCCGCGAACACGTCGAACGTCTTGCGGGCCGACTCGGTGAGCGGGCTGTCCTGGGTGGAGAGCGGACGGCGGCCGGTCAGCTCGTCGGCGAGCAGCTTGGTGCGTTCCAGCCGGGACAGCGCCGGGTAGTCGGAGACCTCGCCGACCGCCTCGTAGAGCTGGGCCAGCACCTCGTGGTGCTTTTCCGCGTGCTCCCGGATGTCCATGGTGGCCAGGTGCAGGCCGAACGCGGACACCGTACGGATGGCCGAGGCGAGCCGGCCCACGGCGGTGAGCTGGCCGGAGTTGCGGGCCAGCGACGCGCGCAGCAGTTCCAGGTCGGCGATCAGCTCGGTCGAGCCCCGGTAGTCCCGCCCGGGCACGTGCGGGGTGCCGGTGCGCAGCCGCTCCCGGGTGTTGGCGAGCTTCGCCTTCACGCACCGCGCCTTGAGCCGGTACGGCTCCTCCGCGTTGACCCGGCGGAACCGGGGCGCCACCTCGGGCAGCGCGTCCAGGTCCTTGGCCAGGCTGGCGGACAGGTCGAGCGACACCGCGCGCAGCCGCCGGGACACGCTGACCTCGGTGATCAGCTCGTCCATCGCCTTCTCGGTGGCGGCGATGCCGTGCTCGTGCTGGATGCGCAGCACCTCGCGGGTGACCACCGGCGTGACGAACGGGTTGCCGTCGCGGTCGCCGCCGATCCAGGTGCCGAAGCTCAGCGGGCGGGACGTCGGCGACGTCTCCACGCCGAGCGTGCGCAGCGTGTCGGCGAGGTCGTCGAGGACCTGCGGCGCGGCCTCGGCGTACAGGTCCCGCAGGTAGTAGATGGCGTTGCGCGCCTCGTCGGTCGGGTCCGGCCGGTCCAGCCGCAGCTCGTCGGTCTGCCACATGAGATCGAGCAGTTCGGCCAGGCGGCGGTTCGCCGGGCCCTCGTCGCTGGCGCCGTAGAGGATCGCGTTGGCGGTCTCGGTGTCCAGCTCGTCGGCCACCGCGCGCAGCTTGGACAGGATGGACCGGCGGGCCGCCTCGGTGGGGTGGGCGGTGAAGACCGGGCGTACGGCCAGCCGCCGGGCCGCGGCGGCGATCTCCTCGGCTGGTACGCCCCGTTCGGCGATCATCTTGGCCGCCTGGTCCAGCCAGCCGCCGTGGGTGGCGCGGCGGCGGCGCAGGTCCCGGGCGCGGTGCACCTGCTCGGTGATGTTCGCCAGGTGGAAGTAGGTGGAGAAGGCGCGGGCCAGCTTCGTGCCGGTGGTGACGTCGAGCCCGGCGAGGCGCTGGGCGGCGGCCGGCACGTCGGAGCGGACCTGGGCGCGGATCTCCTCGACCAGGTCGAGCAGCGGGCGGCCCTCCTGCCGGGCGAGGGTCTGCCCGAGCAGCGTGCCGAGGCGGCGGATGTCGGCCCGGAGAGCGGCGTCGGGGCCGTCGTGGTCGTGCTGGTCGGTCACGGTTGCGCTCCTTACGCGAGGACGAAGGACAGCGCTGTCCGACTCCTCTGGATGGTATCCGCGTGGGCCCGGGGGACAGGAGGGGGACACCGTGATGATCTGCACTCTGGGACGGTTTGCCGGTCAGCCCTGATCGGCGGCGTGCCGCCCCGGCGCGGGTCGCCGGCGGGCGCGGAACATGGTCGCGGTGAGCAGACCGGCCAGGCCGGCGATCACCCAGACCAGCAGCCCGGTCAGCGCCCAGCCACCGCCACGCCAGTCGAAGTAGATCGCCGACTTGAACAGGTCGGTGGCCAGGCCGGGCACGTTCCAGCGGTGCATCCCGCGCAGGAACGGCGGCAGGAACTCGGGCGCGTAGATGCCGCCGGAGCCGGGGTTGCCGAGCACCACGAGCAGCAGGATCACGATGCCGGTGCCGAGCAGCCCGAGCCAGCCCTGCACGGCGGCGGCCACCATCCCGGCCGCGAACGCGGCGAGCGCCCCGACCACCGCTACCGTCGCCACGCGGTCTTCGAACACGCCGAGGACCGGTCCGACCAGGATCGCCCCGATGACGCCGAGCAGGATCGCGTGCACCGCGAGCGTGGCGATCCGCAGCCCGGCCCGGCGCAGGTCGCGCGGGCTCGTGCCGAGCGAGATGCCGAGCGCCGTGGACGCCAGGTAGCCGCCGAGCACCACGCCGACGGCCAGGTAGAACGGGACCAGGCCGCGCGGGTCGTCGGCGGAGACCGGCACGTCGTCGCTGACCTGGAGCGGCACCCCGGCCTGTCGGGCCGCCTCGGTGAACACGTCGGTGACGAGTTCGGTGGCGGCGGGCGCGCCGGCGCTGGCGGTGGCGAGCGTCAGGCCGCCGTCCGGGGCGGAGCTGAGCACCGCGTACACCGACCGGTCGGTGAGGCCGTCCTGGGCGGCGCCGCGGCTGTCGTACCCGATCGGTTTGATCGTGTCGGTGCGGGCGCGGACGGCGGACATCACGGCCTGCGCCTGTTGGTCGCTCGTGACGACGGCGACCGGCACGTCGCGCGGGTCCGGCTTGTGCAGCGCGCCGACGTAGGCGGCGATGAACGCGCTGGCCAGCGCCAGGGTGCCGAGGATCAGCGCCGCCGTGCGGGGCAGCCAGTCCCGGGTACGCAGCTCCGGCTCGTCGTCCACGGCCACAGCCTATTGCGGGCATATGCCCGGCTCGTGCGGTTTCGTCGGGCGAAAACCGCTGGTCCCGGCCGATAGCGTCGGCTCATGCAGGTGCCTGTCTATCCCGCTAAACCGCAGCCGGGCGACCGCGTCGCGGTCGTCTCGCCCTCCGCCGGCCTGCCGGGTCTCTTCCCCCACGTGTACGAGCTGGGGCTGCGCCGGCTCCGCGACGAGCTGGGGCTGGAACCGGTGGAGTATCCGACCACCCGGGTCATGGGCGCCGACCCGCGCGACCGGGCACGTGACCTGACCGCCGCGTTCGCCGACCCGACGATCACCGCCGTGCTGGCCACGGTCGGCGGGGACGACCTGATCACCGTCACGCCGTACCTGGACGACGACGTGCTGCGGGCCAACCCGAAGCCGTACTTCGGCTTCTCGGACAACACCAACGTGCTCAACCACCTGTACCGGCTGGGTGTCGTCGGCTACCACGGCGGCTCGGTGCTGGTGCACCTCGGGCGCTCCGGCAAGCCGCACCCGCTCACGCGCGACTCGCTGCGCGCCGCGCTGTTCACCTCCGGCTGGTACGAGCTGGCCGCCGCCCCCGAGTGGGGCGACGAGCCACGCGACTGGCGCGACCCGGCCATGCTCGCCGAGGAACCGCCGATGTACCCGTCCGAGGGCTGGCGCTGGCACGGCCCGGCCCGGGTGGTGCAGGGCCGGACGTGGGGCGGGTGCCTGGAGATCGTGCACTGGCTGATGGCGACCGACCGCGTTCCGTCCGCCGCCGAGCTGGCCGGGTCGGTGCTGGTGCTGGAGACGTCGAACGAGCTGCCGTCCGCGCAGGAGGTCTTCCGGATCGTGCGCAACATGGGTGAGCGGGGTCTGCTCGCCGCCGTCCCGGCGATCGTGGTCGGCCGCCCCAAGGCGTGGGACTTCGACCGGCCGCACTCGGTCGCGGAGCGGCTGGCCTGGGCCGCCGACCAGCGGGCGGCGATCCTGCGGGCGATCGGCCCCTACACCGACGACCCGGTGGTGGTCTTCGACGTCGACCTTGGCCACACCGACCCGCAGCTGATCATCCCGTACGGCGGCGAGATCCGGGTGGACGCGGTGGAGCGCCGGATCGCGGTGCGCTACTGACCCCGCACGGGTTCGCCGCCAGTCCGGCGAGGTGGTGGTACCACGGGGACCGTGATGCCGCCACCTCGGCGAAGTGGTGTGGATCTTGCTGGGTCAGGCGTCCACGACGGCGAAGGCGCGGACCGGGAACGTGCCCATGCCGGCCACCCGCGGCGGGGCGGCGGTGAACCGGAAGCCGGTCGGTGGCAGCGCGTCCAGGCCGGTCAGGTGCTCCACGATCGGGATGCCGGCGGCCAGCAGACCGGTGTGCGCCGGACGCTGACCCGCTGCCGCCGCCGTCATGTCGTCGATGTTGATCGAGTCGATGCCGACCAGCGCCGCGCCCGCCTCGGCCAGCCACTGCGCGCCGTCACCGGTCAGATAGGGCGCCTCCGCAGCGGCGTACGCGTCGGTGCCGAAGTGCGCGTCCCAGCCGGTGTGCAGCAGCACCGCGCACCCGGCCACGTCGTACGGGGCGAGCAGCAGCTTGTCCACCGCGCGGGTACCGGCCGGCACGCGTACCACCAGGCCGGGCAGGTCGGCGAGGCGGTCCAGCGGCACCCCGGTCAGGTCCGGGCCGTCGGCGAAGCGGTGCGACGGCGTGTCCACGTACGTGCCGGTGTTGGCGACCATGTCGATCCGCGCGACGTGGAACTCGACACCCGGCGCGTACCGCTCCCGGGACGCCTCCCGGGTCAGCCAATCGCTGATCGCCGGGCCGGGCCAGCCGGGCAGCGTGACCAGGCCGTCGGTGATCACGTGACTCAGTTCGACGAGCTTCCGCCCGCCGCCGGCCGGGGCGGCCACCCCTCGCCCGCCCTTGTGCGGCTCCTCGACGACGGTCCGGTTGGTGATCCGTACCTCGCCGACCATGAGCAGCCCCAGGTGCCGGACCAGCAGCGCGGCCACCTCGTCGTCGGTGACGTCCGGGTGCGGCACGTCCAGCCGGAACCCGTCGGTGCGCAGACCGCCACCGTTTGCGAAATCCACCTCGGCGTCGAAGACCGTCCGATACTCGACCATCCACCCACCGCACCATGCCCGGTCACGGCCGGTCAAGATCCAACATCGGGCGGACCCGGTTCGTCGGTGGAGGGGGATAGGCTCGAACGGTGCACCCCCCGTCCGGCTGGACGCGGGGTCGTCGTCGTGTGTCGAGCCGCTGGAAGTGATCACTGATGCTCACCGGACTCTTCTCCGCCGCCCTGGCCGACCCGGGGCTGGCCCGGGCGCGTGACCTGGCGCGCTCCGGTGCCGCGCAGGTCGACGGGCTCGACCTGACCGCCCCGGCCGCGCTGCGCCCGTTCGCGGTGGCAGCGGTCGCCGCCGACGAGCCGGCCGGCGGCGCGGGCCGCCCCGTGCTCGCGGTCACCGCCACCACCCGCGAAGCCGACGACCTGGCCTCCGCGCTGGGCAGCCTGCTGCCGCCGGAGCAGGTGGCGGTCTTCCCCTCCTGGGAGACGCTGCCGCACGAGCGCCTGTCGCCCCGCTCCGACACGGTCGGGCGGCGCCTCGCCGTGCTGCGCCGGCTCGCCCACCCGGACGCCGCCGACGCGCACGGCCGCACCGGGCCGCTGCGGGTCGTCGTCGCGCCGGTCCGCTCGCTGCTCCAGCCGCAGCTCAAGGGTCTCGGCGACCTGGAGCCGGTGCAGCTCGCCGCCGGGGACGAGGCCGACCTGGAGGAGGTCGCCCGCCGGCTCACCGACATGGCGTACGCCCGGGTCGACCTGGTCACCAAGCGCGGCGAGTTCGCCGTACGCGGCGGCATCCTCGACGTCTTCCCGCCCACCGACGAGCACCCGTCCCGGGTCGAGTTCTGGGGCGACGAGGTGGAGGAGATCCGCACGTTCGCGGTCGCCGACCAGCGCACCATCGAGGGCGTCGCGCAGCTCTGGGCGCCGCCGTGCCGGGAGCTGCTGCTGACCCCGGCGGTGCGGGAGCGGGCCGCCGCGCTCGCCGCCGAGCACCCCGAGCTGGCCGAGATCCTGGACAAGCTGGCCGAGGGCATCCCGGTCGAGGGCATGGAGTCCCTCGCCCCCGCGCTGATCGGCGCCGACGCGCTGGAACTGCTCGTCGACTGCATGCCGGCCGGCACCCACGTCCTCCTCTGCGACCCCGAGCGCATCCGCACCCGCGCGCACGACCTGGTCCGTACCTCGGAGGAGTTCCTCCAGGCCAGCTGGGCCGCGGCCGCCGTCGGCGGCCAGGCCCCGGTCGACCTCGGCGCCGCCGCCTTCAAGACCCTGGCCGAGGTACGCACGGCGGCCCGCGCCCTGCGCCAGCCCTGGTGGACGCTCGCCCCGTTCGGCCTGGTCGAGGCCGACGCGGCACCGGCCCGGCAGCCCTGGGAGGACGAGCCGGCCGCTGTCGACGTCACCCCCGACGACGCCATCGCGGTGAGCCTCGCCGCCCAGCCGGCCCCGCTCTACCACGGCGAAACCGCACGGGTGGTCGACGACCTCAAGCGCTGGGCCGGCGAGGGCTGGTCGATCGCGCTCGTGTTCGAGGGGCACGGCCCCGCCCAGCGGGCCGTCGAGGTGCTGCGCGACGCCGGTCTCGGCGCCCGGCTCACCGAAGAGGTGCCCACCGCGCCCGCACCCGGCGAGCTGCTCGTGTCCTGCGGCTGCCTGACCGCCGGGTTCGTCGACGAGGCGTCGAAGTTCGTGCTGCTCACCGGCAACGACGTCACCGGCGGCCGGGGCACCTCCACCCGCGACATGCGCAAGATGCCCAGCCGGCGGCGCAACACCATCGACCCGCTGGAGCTGAAGGCCGGCGACTTCGTGGTGCACGAGCAGCACGGCATCGGCCGGTACGTCGAGCTGGTGCAGCGCACAGTCAACGGCGCCAGCCGCGAATACCTGGTCATCGAGTACGCGCCGAGCAAGCGCGGCCAGCCCGGCGACCGCCTGTTCGTCCCCACCGACCAGCTCGACCAGCTCTCCCGCTACGTCGGCGGCGAGCAGCCCACGCTGCACAAGATGGGCGGCTCGGACTGGCAGAAGTCCAAGGCCCGGGCCCGCAAGGCGGTCCGCGAGATCGCCGCGCAGCTCATCCAGCTCTACGCCGCCCGCAAGGCGTCCAAGGGGCACAACTTCGGCCCCGACACCCCGTGGCAGCGGGAGCTGGAGGACGCGTTCCCCTGGCAGGAGACACCCGACCAGATGGCCGCCATCGAGGAGGTCAAGCGGGACATGGAGCAGACCGTCCCGATGGACCGGCTGATCTGCGGCGACGTCGGCTACGGCAAGACCGAGATCGCGGTACGGGCGGCGTTCAAGGCGGTGCAGGACGGCAAGCAGGTGGCCGTGCTGGTGCCCACCACGCTGCTGGTGCAGCAGCACTACAACACGTTCGCCGAGCGGATGAGCCAGTTCCCGGTGTCGATCCGGCAGCTGTCCCGGTTCCAGACGCCGAAGGAGACCGAGCAGACGCTGGAGATGGTCGCCGCCGGCACCGTCGACATCGTCATCGGCACCCACCGGCTGCTCCAGGCGTCCACCCGGTTCAAGCAGTTGGGCCTGGTGATCATCGACGAGGAGCAGCGGTTCGGCGTCGAGCACAAGGAGCACCTGAAGACGCTGCGCGCCTCGGTCGACGTGCTCGCCATGTCGGCCACCCCGATCCCGCGCACGCTGGAGATGGCGATCACCGGCATCCGGGAGATGTCCACCATCGCCACGCCGCCGGAGGAGCGGCACCCGGTGCTCACGTTCGTCGGCGCGTACGACGACCGGCAGGTGGCCGCGTCCATCCACCGTGAGCTGCTGCGCGACGGTCAGGTCTTCTACCTGCACAACCGGGTCGAGTCGATCGAGAAGACGGCCCGCAAGCTCCGGGAGCTGGTGCCGGAGGCCCGCGTCGCGGTGGCGCACGGCCAGATGGGCGAGGAGGCGCTGGAGAAGGTGATGGTCGGCTTCTGGGAGAAGGAGTTCGACGTCCTCGTCTGCACCACGATCGTCGAGTCCGGCATCGACATCCCGAACGCCAACACGCTCATCGTGGAGCGGGCCGACCTGCTCGGCCTGGCCCAGCTGCACCAGATCCGCGGCCGGGTCGGCCGGGGCCGGGAGCGGGCGTACGCGTACTTCCTCTACCCGCCGGAGAAGCCGCTCACCGAGAACGCGCACGAGCGGCTGGCCACCATCGCCCAGCACACCGAACTCGGCGCCGGCATGTACGTGGCGATGAAGGACCTGGAGATCCGCGGCGCCGGCAACCTGCTCGGCGGCGAGCAGTCCGGCCACATCGAGGGCGTCGGCTTCGACCTGTACGTGCGGATGGTCGGCGAGGCGGTCTCCGCCTTCAAGGGCGAGAGCACCGAGGAGGAGACCGAGGTCAAGGTCGATCTGCCGATCGACGCGCACCTGCCGCACGACTACGTGGCGGTGGAGCGGCTGCGCCTGGAGATGTACCGCAAGCTCGCCGAGGCCCGCGACTCGGAACGTCTGCGCGAGGTGGTCGCCGAGATGACCGACCGGTACGGCGAGCCGCCCGCGCCGGTGCAGAACCTGGTCGCGGTGGCCCGGTTCCGGCTGCTGGCCCGCCGCTACGGGCTCACCGACGTGTCGATGCAGGGCAAGCACATCCGGTTCGGCCCGCTGCCGCTGCCCGACTCGAAGCAGATGCGGCTCAAGCGCTACCACCCGGACTCGGTCTACAAGCAGGCACTCGACCAGGTCAGCGTGCCCCGGCCGAGCACCCGGCGGATCGGCGGCGAGCCGTTGCGCGACCAGGCGCTGCTGGAGTGGTGCGGGCAGCTCCTGGCCGACGTCCTCGGCAAGCCCGAGGAGTTCGCCGGTGTCGCCCGGTCGGCGGCGGGTGCGCGATGAGGTGGGCGGAGTCACAGGTCCGTACTCGCCGTGAGAGAGTGACCCTCATGCGTGCTCGCCGTTCCCTCGTCGCCGTCAGCGTCGCGGCCCTTGCCGCGCTCTCTCTCGCCGCCTGTGGCCGCTCCGCCCCGGACGTCGCCGCGTACGTCGGCGACAGCCGGTACTCCGTCGACCGGGTCGACGCGATCTACGAGGACGCGCAGCGGCAGTACGCGGACGCCGTCCGTAGCCAGTCCCCGCAGACGCCGTCGCCGGCGGAGCTGCGGTCCTCGGTGACCCGGCAGGACGTGCTGAACCTGCTGGTCGCGATCGACCTGGGCAAGCGCGTGGCGGCCGACAAGGGCCTCCAGGTCACCGACCAGATCTCCCCGGAGCAGATCCAGCAGGCGCTCCGCATGCCGGCGACCACCGAGTACACGAAGCTGTGGGGCGAGTGGGTCGACCTCTCCGGCACGCTCCAGCAGAGCCTGCCCCCGGCCGACCTCAGCGACGAGTCCCTGATGGCCGTCTACCACGCCTTGGAGAAGACCGGGGCGATCCAGCCGGGCCTGAGCGTCGACCAGGTCCGGCAGGCGTTCGGCGAGGCCGGGTTCGTCCGCACCGCCACCGCGCTCAGCAGCGCGCTGCAGGAGCAGGCCGAGAAGTCGGACGTCCGCGTCAACCCGCGGTTCGGCGTGACGGGCGTGCCGTCGCTGGTCAACACCGGCCAGTCGTTCGTCTTCTACTCCCTGCCGTACGTCGACCAGGACGGCCCGGTCACCGACATCTCGACGCCGGAGGCGCCGGCCTCCGGCTCCCCGGCTCCCGGAGCCGTATGACCGCCCGGATCGTCCTGCTCGTCACCTCACCCCGGCTGCCCGCCGGTCTGCTGACCTCGGCCGCCTGGGACGCCGTACGCTCCGCGCCGGTCCTCGCCGGTGCGGAGAGCGAGCTGACCCGCGCGGTCCGGACAGCCGGCGCCGACGTCAGCGTGGTGACCGAGGGTGCGACCCAGGCGCTGCTCGACGCCGCCGCCGCGCGGGGCGGCGCGGTGTGGCTGGCCGGCCCGGCCGGCGACGAGACGCTGGCCCGTGAGCTGGGGCTACGGCTGGCGCGCGAGCCCGGCCTGGCCGAACTGGAGCTGATGTACGGCTCGTGGGATCCGCCCGGCGCCCGGCTGCTCGACGCGGTCGAGGTGATGGACCGGCTGGCCTCCCCGGGAGGCGATCCGTGGAAGCGGGCGCAGACCCACCGCACCCTGGCCGGGTTCCTGCTGGAGGAGTGCTACGAGGCGTACGACGCGATCAGCGCCGACGACACCGACGCGCTCCGCGAGGAACTGGGCGACGTGCTGCTCCAGGTGCTGCTGCACGCCCGGCTGGCGGAGAACCTGCCGGAGGGCAAGAGCTGGACCGTCGACGACGTCGCGGGCACGCTGGTCGACAAGATGGTGCGGCGCAACCCGCACGTGTTCTCCGGCGAGCCGGCCGGCTCGATCGAGGAGATCGAGGCGAACTGGGAGCGCATCAAGCGGGCCGAGAAGACGCGCGAATCGGTGCTGGACGGCATCGCGCTGAGCCAGCCCGCGCTCTCGCTGGCCGCGAAGATCCTGGACCGGGCCGGCCGGGTCGGCCTCGCCGTACCGCCGCCGCTGGCCGAGTCGCAGGTGGACCCGGAGGCCCGGCTCGGCGCGAGCCTGCTGGCCACCGTCGCCGCCGCCCGTCAGGCCGGCATCGACCCCGAGGCCGCGTTGCGGCGGGCCACCTTGGCGTACGCCGAAGCGGTCCGAGCCGCCGAACGCACCACCCCGACCGACCCCGCCTGACCCAAGCCCCCTCGCCCTCGGCCCCGCCCCGGGCCCGCCTGCGCCCACCCCGGCCCGCGATCTTGCACTTGCTGCCCCGTGGGTGTCGCGAATGCCCCCTCTGCCCGGGCACAAAGTGCAAGATCGCCGCAGATGGCCGCCCCGCCTCCCGGCACGCGAGACGTGTAGTCCACATTCCGGCCTGCCCGGGCCGTGGTGCTCGCCCGCCGTCCTGGACGGGGTGGCCCGGTCGAGACACGCGCCTCCAGGCGACTCCGGGCGGTGATCAAGGAGTTTGTGTCGGGATTGGACGCTGACGAGGACACAAACTCCTTGATCAACGCGGAGGGGGTA
>NZ_JAMHIU010000020.1:0-118539 GCF_023896895.1 Micromonospora sp. CPM1 | reverse complement strand
GTCGCGCCCCCCGGGGTATGTGGGGGGGCCCCGCCCCCGGGCACCCCGCCACTCCGGCGAGATGGCGTGGATCATGGCCGACGGACCCGAGAAAGTGTCGTAAGTGGTCGGTAGCGTCCCGCCACCAACTCAAGAAGAGGTGCGGGGCATGGCGAGCGTGGCCGGGCGGGGTGTCCGCTGATGCGATCGGGGCGAGCACCGTTGGACGCCGCGGTGGTGGAGGGCTTCTACGAGCGGATGCGGGTGGTGGCGTCGGCCGCGTACGGCGCCATCGAGCGCGACCGGGCCGGTGACCCCGGTCGCCCCTTCGCGGAGACCGCCTGCGGGCGGCTGGCCGGCTCCCTCGACCCGGACGGGCTGCGCGCGCTCGGCATGTGGGCGCATCACTGGTGCATGCGCTTCTACGACGACGACACCCGGGTCGGCCTGCGGCTGGTCCGCGAGATCGCCGCCCGTTCCGGCCTGGGCTGGACCGCCGACGAGGTGCGGTGGCTGCTCGACCGGTCGTGCGCGGCCGGGCCCGCCGCCGCGCACCGGTTCACGCTGCCGCTCGCGGCCGCGGCGCAGCTACCGGCCGGTGTGCTGCCCGAGGGCGTCGCCGCCGAGGCGTGGCCGGACGACTGGCGTCGGCTGCGGGCCGGCTGACCGCGCCGCCACCAGGCCGCCGTCGGACCGCCTGCCCGAAGGCCGGCCGGCGCCGCCGTCGGGCCGCCTGCCCGGAGATTGGCTGACGCCGCCGCCCTGCCGCCTGCCCGAGGGCCGGCCGACGCCGCCGCCCGGTCACTTGCGTGAAGGCCGGCCGGTGCCGCCGGGCTGTCCGCGTCGCCGCCCGGGCGCGGGCGTGGCGACCGGTCCGGCATCTGGGCGAGCACCATCGCCGCCACCGCCACCGCGAAACCGGTGAGCTGGACCGGGTCCAGCGCCTCGCCGAGCACCACCCAGCCGAGCGCCGCCGCGGTGAGCGGGCTCAACGCGCCGAGCACCGACACGCGGGACACCGGCATCCGCGCCGCGCCGCGGAACCACAGCACGTACGCCAGCGCGGTGCCGGCCAGCCCGAGCCACGCGTACCCGAGAAGGGCCGGCCCGTCGGGCACGGGCGGCGCGCCCTCGACGGCGGCGGCGACCGGCACGATCATCAGGCCACCGGCGACGAGCTGCCAGCTCGTGGCGGCGAGGACGCCCACTCCGGGCGGCCGGCCCCAGCGGCGGGTGAGCACCAGCCCGGCGGCCATCGCCACGGCGCCGGCCAGTCCGGCGGCGACGCCGAGTGGGTCGAGGCCGGCGCCCGGGCGCAGCACCACGAGCGCGACGCCGAGCGGGGCGGCCGCGGCGGCGACCAGCGCCGGCCGGGTGGGGCGGTCGCGGAGCAGTGCGACTGTCAGCACCGCCACCAGCAGCGGCTGCGCGGCGCCGAGGACGGCGGCGGTGCCGCCGGGCAGCCGGTACGCGGCGAGGAACAGCAGCGGGAAGAACACCCCGATGTTCAGCGCGCCGAGCACCGCGGCGCGCCCCCACCAGAGGCCGCGTGGTCGCCTTCGGGTCAGTGCGAGCAGCAGCAGACCGGCCGGCAGGGCGCGGATCGCCCCGGCCCAGAGCGGCCGGTCCGGGGGGAGGAGTTCGGCGGTGACCAGGTAGGTGGTGCCCCAGGTGACGGGTGCGGCGGCGGTGAGCGCGACGTCGGTCCAGCGGCGGTCCATGGAAGCCTCTTCTCAGCCCTAAGTATCTTAGCGCTAAGCTAATCAGCCCCGAGCGAAAAGGGGAAGTGGGACGTGCGGCACAATCGGCAGCCGTGACAGGCGACGAGGTGGACGCGATCGTCGAGCAGTGGCGGCGGGAACGCCCCGGCATGCGGCCCGAGCCGATGGCCGTGTTCGGCCGCATCTACCGGCTGGCCCGGCTGGTCGGCGACGGCCAGGAGAAGGTGTACGCCAGCTGGGGCATCGGCCGGGGCGAGTTCGACGTGCTGGCCGCGCTGCGGCGCTCCGGCTCGCCGTACACGCTGGCGCCGAAGGCGCTCGCCGCCTCGCTGATGCTCACCTCCGGCGGCATGACCGGGCGGCTCGACCGCCTGGAACGGGCGGGCCTGGTGCGGCGCTCGCCGGACCCGGCCGACCGGCGGGCGCTGCGGGTCACCCTCACCGACACCGGCCGGCGGGTGGTCGAGGAGTCGGCCGAGGCCGGGCTGGCGGTGCAGCGGCGGATCCTCGACGCGCTGCCGCCCGCCGACCAGGACCGGCTGGCCGATCTGCTGCGCGCGTTGCTCGCGGCGGCCGAGACCGGGCCCGCGGATCCGGCACAATGATCGGCACCGCCACCGCCCGGAAGGACAGCCGTGCCCGCCACCGAACCGACGATCGTCGCCACCAGCATGGGTTTCGCCGGCCGTCGCCGTGGCCCCTGGGACGCGCGGCCCAGCGCCCTGTTCGACCTGATGGCCGAGCTGGCCGGTGCCGGTGAGGCGCCCCGCGTCTGCTACCTCGGCCAGGCCACCGGCGACCAGCCGACCGGGTTCACCGTCTTCTACGGCGCCTTCGCCGGCACCCGGTTCCGCGCCTCCCACCTGGCGCTCTACCCGATGCCGAACGTCGAGGACATCCGCGCCCACCTGCTCGCGCAGGACATCATCTGGGTGGGCGGCGGCAGCGTGGCGAACCTCTGCGCGGTCTGGCGGGTGCACGGCCTGCCGGAGATCCTGCACGAGTGCTGGCAGGCCGGCGTGGTGCTCGGTGGGGTCTCCGCCGGCTCGATCTGCTGGCACACCGGCGGCGCCACCGACAGCTACGGCCCGGCGCTGCGACCCTTCACCGAAGGGCTGGGCTAGCTCCCGTACGGCAACGGCGTGCACTACGACAGCGAGGAGCAGCGCCGTCCGCTGATGCACCGGCTGGTCGCCGACGGCACGCTGCCGGCGAGCCACTGCACCGACGACGGGGTGGGGCTGATCTACCGGGGCACCCGGCTGGCCGAGGCGGTGGCCGACCGTCCCGGCGTGGCCGCGTACGAGCTGGTCCGCGCCGAGGACGGCACCGCCCGGGAGACCCGGATCGAGCCGCGCCTGCTGTCAACCGCGCCGCAGTGACCGGCTTCGCGCACCTGCCTGCCCGGCGGTGGCGGCGAGGCGCGTAAGCTGGTTCGTCGTGAGTCTCACCATCGGCATCGTCGGCCTGCCCAACGTGGGCAAGAGCACCCTGTTCAACGCGCTGACCAAGAACGACGTGCTCGCCGCGAACTACCCGTTCGCCACCATCGAGCCGAACGTCGGCGTGGTCGGGCTCCCAGACGAGCGGCTGGCCAAGCTGGCCGAGATCTTCTCCTCGCAGAAGGTTCTGCCGGCGCCCGTCTCGTTCGTCGACATCGCCGGCCTGGTCCGGGGCGCCTCCAAGGGGCAGGGCCGGGGCAACGCGTTCCTCGCCAACATCCGCGACGCCTCGGCGATCTGCCAGGTGGTGCGTGCCTTCTCCGACCCGAACGTGGTGCACGTCGACGGCAAGGTCTCCCCGGCCGACGACATCGAGACGATCAACACCGAGCTGATCCTGGCCGACATCCAGACGCTGGAGAAGGCGCTGCCCCGGCTGGAGAAGGAGGCCAAGCTCCGCAAGGACCGGGCCGCCGCCGTCGAGGCAGCCAAGAAGGCGGTCGAGGTCCTCGACAACGGCGTGACCCTGTACGCGGGCGCGGCCGCCGCGAAGGTCGAGCTGGAACACCTGCGTGAGCTGCACCTGCTCACCACCAAGCCGTTCCTCTACGTCTTCAACGTCGACGAGGCCGAGCTGGGCAACGAGGAGTTCCTCGACGAGCTGCGCGGCCTGGTCGCGCCCGCCGAGGCGATCTTCATGGACGCCAAGATCGAGTCCGAGCTGGTGGACCTGCCCGAGGACGAGGCCCGCGAGCTGCTGGAGTCGATCGGGCAGTCCGAGCCCGGCCTGAACCAGCTCGTCCGGGTGGGCTTCCGGACGCTCGGGCTCCAGACGTACCTGACCGCCGGCCCCAAGGAGGCGCGGGCCTGGACCATCCCGGTCGGCGCGACCGCGCCGGAGGCCGCCGGGGTGATCCACAGCGACTTCCAGCGCGGCTTCATCAAGGCCGAGGTGGTCTCCTACGCCGACCTGGTCGAGGCCGGATCGATGGCGGCGGCCAAGGCCGCCGGCAAGGTCCGGATCGAGGGCAAGGAGTACGTCATGCAGGACGGCGACGTGGTGGAGTTCCGCTTCAACGTCTGAATCCGGCCCGTTTCCGCAGGTCAGAACGGTGGTGCCTCGCTCTGGGGCACACCGGGGGCACAACCCCACGCTTCGTCGACCGCCCGGCGGGTGCGTTCCTCCGAGTCCGGCATCAGGTGACCGTACGTCGACAGGACCAGCGTCGCGTTCTCGTGCCCCAGCCGTTCGGCCACGGTGATGACCGACTCGCCCTGCATCAGCAGGACTGAGGCGTAGTGGTGGCGCAGGTCGTGGGTCGTGATGCTGTCCGGCAGGCCCGCCTTCCGCACGGCCACGCCGAAGATGAGCGTGCCGTGGTAGTCGTGTCGGTAGGGGCCGGCGAAGCGGGTCGTGAACAGGGTGCCGTCATCAGCCGGCGGGAACTGCTCCATGTGCGCCCGCAGCGCGTCGGCGACGACCTGGGGCAGCGGCACGATCCGGCGCGAGCGCGGTGTCTTGGGGACCGTACGCACCCTGGACTGAGGCGCGAACTGCCACTCGATCCGCACCAGGCGCGCGGCGAAATCGACATCCTGCACACGCAGCGCGAGCAGCTCGCCGAGGCGCAGACCCAACCCGCCCTGGGTGAGGACCATGGCGCGGTTGCGGGCGGGGATCGCGTCGGCAAGCGCGCGCACCTGGTCGACAGTGAGCGGCACGACACGTTCCCGGTGGGCTGACGGCAAGCTGACCCGAACCACGGGCGAGCGGCCGACGAGCCGATCCAGAACGGCCGCCGCGTAGACCGAGCGGAGCAGCCCGACGAGATTGCGCAGGGTCGACGGCGACAGCCGACTCAGGAAATCAGAATCACGAAGACCTCGTCGTCGGCTAGGTCCGCGATGGTTGTGCGCAGCAGGCCCAGAGTGTCGGTGACGGCTTCCTGGAGTTCGTCGTCCGCGAGGTCGTCGTAGTCCTCCATGAACTCGCGGATCTCCTGGACCGGGTAGTCGACCGGGTCGAGTCGCGGCAGTAGCGCCCGGTGCTCGGTGGTCAGGACGGTGGCGTACGGGGCGTCCGGATCGGTGTGGACCTTCAACTCGGTACGGTCCGATCGGGACGCCCCGGTCTTCCAGGTAGGTCAGCATGTCGAGCATCAGGTAGCCGGAGTAGGGGAAGACGTCCGGGTCGATCCGGCGCCCGAACTTCTCGGCGATTTGGTGCACCGGCAACTGCTCATGCATGAGCAGGTCGCGATGGACGACGTAGAGCAGCGCGATGGCCGACATCAGCTCAACCTAGCTGATCCTTCGGCCGTTCCTGGCGAGCTGCGGACCGCTCGGTCAACAGCGGTCACATAGGGGCCGTCTGGCCGATCAAGGCGATTCCCAAGCTGAGGGTAAGCGCTGCCTACGATGATGTCCGTGCCTCACTGGTCTGAGACTGCGCGTGTCGCCGAGGAGCGGGGCGACTGGAACCGAGCAATCAAGGTGGTCAGTGCTGTTGCGGAGTGCTACAGCACCGACCATCAGCGGCATAACGCACACCTGTGGCATATGGATCTGCTTGCTCGCGCTGGCCGTCATGTCGAGCTGGCCGCTCTCGCTCAACATGATGCGCATGCCCGTAGACGATTGAACCGGCTGCTCTACGACGAAGGCCGGTTGGAGGATCTGCGGCAGCGGACGCGATCCGGAGATGGCGGAGCGCAGTACCTCCTTGGACGTCTAGCCGGAGATCGGGATGGTTCGGGTGCCGAGTAGGTGGGTGACTAGCTGAGTGACGACGGGCACGAGCAGCGGCGGACGTCGACGGACTCTGGCGGATGGTTGTCGCACCTAGACGCCCTCGGGGATGCAGGTCAGCGAGCCGTGTTGGTTGCCTGGGGGTCAAGGAGTCGAGGACTACTGCGATGCGCCGAGCGCAGTCGTGCGAAAGGCCGTTGCCAGCTGGCTGGGCCGCCATCCCTCAGTCAGCGCCTTGCGGATGACTGCCGCGACCTGCGATGGAAGAACAGGGATCGACGGACCTCCGAACCAGTTGCTCGGGTGGTCTTGGGGCATGCTGACTAGCAGTACGCTGCCCTTGCAATCGGCTTGCTCAACAGCGAGGGTGAGCGGTCGCTGACCGAGCGCCTGGGCATAGGTGGGTCGTCCGCGCACTCGCCATCTGTAGACCACGCCGTCGACCGTGATGAGCCGAGAGCCCTTCTTGGTCAACGCCATGTCGGTCCCCTCGCCATCGGATGCAGGTGCCGGCAGCTAACCACGCCGAGCCAATGGTCGGGGCACACAGGGGGCACAAGACGCCGTCAAGCGTCGTCAACCAGCAACCAACGATGGCAGCCGGAGACGGCGTGTGACCAAGGGTCGACCAGCCTTCCTGCTGGTGGCGAGACAGCGGCTCTGAGTTCCGCTTCAACGTCTGACGGCGGAAGCGCGGCCCTGACTCACCGGGGCCGCTTGTCCTCGACGTGCACGACGTCAAGCTCATGGCCGTCCTGGTGTCGCTTGCGGCGTCCGTACAGACCAACGGCCAGGTCGCTGCTGTCGGAGATCTCGTCCGGTCCCACGTAGGTCAGCACGTCGTTGTGGTGGCCGTAGACCACCCATCCGGGACCGGGATCGAGGGTGATGGTGCCGAAGTCGCCGGCAGGTGAACCGGCGTGGACGGGCCCGTACTCGCGCAGGATGTCGACGGCCTGAGCGGCGAGGTCGACGCCGGGTCCGGGATCTGGCAGCACGACGCACGTGCCGTGGGCGAACACGACCCAGGACTTGCTGTCCCCTCGGATGATGCGACGCCAGGTTCCGGCCAGATCCTCCTCCGACATGGGGTGATCATCCCCGAGTCGGTGGACCGGCGCTACCCGCGAAGCGAGCCCGAGGCAGTGAGCGGCCCTCGGTGTGGCCTGACCGATGGTTTCCCGCTGCCGTGTTGGTCTTACGTCGGGTACCGACTCACGGGAGGCTGACGCATGAGCAAACTGACCTTCGCGATGAACCTGAGCCTGGACGGCTACGTCGCCGCGCCCGGTGACGACCTCGGCTGGAGCACGCCGAGCGACGAGTGGTTCCAGTGGTGGTCCGACCGGGTGGGGACGACAGGCACGGCGCTGTACGGCCGGCGACTGTGGGAGGCGATGAGCTCCCACTGGCCGACCGCCGATCAGCAACCGGGCGTCACACCGGCGCACGCCGAGTTCGCCCGCCGCTGGCGGGACATGCCGAAGGTGGTGTTCTCCTCGACGACCAGGCCGGTCGACTGGAACACCCGACTGGTCACCGGCGACGCGGTCACCGAGATCGCCAGGCTCAAGGCCGAGCACGGCGGCCCGATGGACATCAGCGGCGCCACCCTCGCCGCGGCGGCCATGCGGGCCGGGTTGATCGACGAGTACGTGCTCGTCACCCATCCGGTCCTGGTCGGTCGCGGTATGCCGTTCTTCACGGCCCTGGACAACTGGGTGAACCTGGCCCTGCGGGAGACCCGGACGTTCCCGGGTGGCGTGCTCCTCACCAGGTACGAGTCCAGGCGCTGACTGCCCCCTCCACGGAGACGCGGCGTCACTCCTGCGCGTCGAGGTCGCGCACTGCGAAGCGGAGGTGCTCCCACTCCTCGTCGAAGATGACGTGGAGGCAGTGCAGGACCGGCTTCTCGTGTTCGGGTGACCACGCTGACGGCCGAGGCTCGGCGAGCAGCTCTGGAGTGACACCCGTGAGGAAGTCCCGCACCATGGCCTGCCGCTCGGCCCGCAGGTCGAGCACCTGGGCGAGAGTCGGTCGCGCCGCGGGGAAGATCGACATGTCGAGTCCGTCCGTCTCGTACTCGGCGTGTGGCTGCCCCAGTGGATGGAAGGGCTGCGGCAGGCGCAGGATCGCCTTGCCGAGCCACGCGTCGGTGGCGAACGCGAGATGGCGCAGGGTCTGCGCGAACGACCACTCGCCGTCGACCGAGACGTCGGCGGCTCCGTCGGGCATGGACCGGACCCGGTCGACCGCGGCCGTCCAGGCCCGTTCGAGCGCCACCCACGCCGCGCGCAGGCCATCGGGATCCTCGGCATGCCTCAGCTCGCGCCCGGGGAACCGCCGGTTGAGTTCGGCCTCGACGAGCGGCACGACGTCGACACCGTTGACCAGCAGCGCGCCGTCGGTGAGCCACGGCGCATCGACGTCGAGCCCGCGCACGTCGACGCCGCGCATCACCGCGCCGGCCAGCGTCGACCTGGTGAAGCGCGCGCCTTGCAGGTCCCTGTCCACGAACGTCGTGAGGTCGCTCTGGTCCACGGCGCACCCCTCCCGTCGGCGATCGCGGCAATGCTAGCGAGCGGGTCCGACAACGACCGCCGACGCGACCGGACGAAGTCGTCGGCCGCTGGAACGCGCCTGTGGCGGCCGACGACCCGCACCGCGCGGATCGTCGGCCGCCACCCGTGGCTGCCGTCAGGCGTTCGCCCGGCGGATGGCCGCCATTCCCCCGAGCGCGGCCACCGCGGCGATCAGGGCGGGCCACCCCACCAGCAGGCTGACCTGGTGCTGGCTGCTCAACCACTGCCAGATGTCGCCGAACCATCCCTGCCAGGTGATCAACGCGACGAGCAGGCCGGTCACCAGGATCAGGGCCGCGCCGGCCCCGAGCAGGCCGTTCATGCCGAACCGGACGTACCAGACGGCGGCGAAGACGGCGAGGAAGTTCAGGAACAGGAACGGCACCGCGTAGACGGCGATCTGCAGCAGCCCGTTGTCGACGTCGATGTACGGGATCCGGAAGAACCGTAGCTGGATCCCGAAGCCGCCGGTGGCGCCCTCGATCAGGTTGAGCAGGTAGAGCAGGATGCCGTAGACGACCGCCTGCACCACGTTGACCAGCACCGTGGCGAGGTAGAAGGTGCGCCGGGTGACGCCCATGCCGAGCGCGAACGGGAACACCTGGCTGATCGAGGCGGCGGCGACGATCGAGCAGACGATGTAGAGGCTGGCCAGACCGCCTGTGGTGTTCTTGCCCGGCGCGGCCTCGTCGATCGAGGCGAAGATCAGCAGGTTGACGCCGAGCGAGATGGCCATGATGCCCCATGGCCAGGCCAACTGGCCGATCCAGGCGATGGTGTGCATCCGGGCGACGTCGAGGATACGAGTCATCGCGTGTTCGTCCTTTCCGTCGTCAGGCGCACCACGGCCTGCTGGAGCGACACCGGCGCCAGGTCGATGCCGAGCTTCTTGGCGCGCGTCCGTTCGGCGTCGTCGAACGACCCGCGCAGCGTCGCGCGGGCCGCGCCGCCGAGCTGCTCGCGATGCAGCACCCGGTACCCGGCACCGAACTCGTCCACCGCGGCGGCCGGGCCGGACGCCTCCATCACCTCGCCGCGCAGCTCGTCGCTGGGCGCGTCGAGCAGCAGCTTTCCGCGGTCGAGCAGGAGTACGTGCTCGATCAGGTCGGCCACCTCGTCGATGAGGTGTGTGGAGAGCACGACGGTGCGCGGGTTCTCGGCGTAGTCGGCGAGCAGCCGGTCGTAGAAGAGCTGCCGGGCGACCGCGTCGAGACCGAGGTACGGCTCGTCGAAGAAGGTCAGCGGCGCGCGTGCGGCCAGGCCGATCGTCACGCCCAGCGCGGACAGCATGCCGCGGGACAGCTTGCGCACGTTGCGCTTGCGCGGCAGGTCGAAGTCGTCCAGGAGGGACTGCGCGAAGTCCTCGTCCCAGTTCGGGAACAGGCGCCTCGCCAGACTCATGACGTGCCGGACCTGATAGGCCGTCGGGTACGTCTGGCTCTCCTTGATGAAGACCACCCGCGACAGTGCCCGCTCGTTCTCGTACGGGCGCTCGCCGAAGAGCGTGAGGTCCCCGCTGATGCCGCTGTTCTGGCCGGTGACCAGCTGCATCAGCGTCGTCTTGCCGGCGCCGTTGCGGCCGAGCAGGCCGTAGATCTTGTCACCTGTCAACGTGAAGGTGACGTCGTCGAGAGCGGTCACCTCACCGAACCGTTTCGTGAGGCCGGCTGCCGCCACGACGCTCATCGCTCTTCCTCCCCTGTCTCGATGAGCTTCTTCAGCTCCTCGGTGCCGATGCCCAACTTGCGTGCCTCCTCGATGAGGGGCCGCACGTACTGGTCGGAGAACTCGCGCCGGCGGCGTTCCCGGAGTGTTTCGACGGCCCCCGTTGCCACGAACATTCCGATCCCCCTGCGTTTGTAGAGAATCCCGTCATCGACCAGGCGGTTGATCCCCTTGGCTGCGGTCGCCGGGTTGATCCGGTGGAATGTCGCCAGCTCGTTCGTCGACGGCACCTGGGTCTCCTCCGCGTACGTCCCGTCGATGATCGAGTTTTCGATCAGCTCCGCGATCTGGACGAAGATCGGCCGCCCGTCATCCATCCCGGTTCTTCGGTTCATTACTCATGTAACTAACCATGGCACCTCGCGGGCCGGGACGTCAAGCGTTCTTCGGGTACGCGCGGCCGCTCGCGGCTCGCTAAGGTTCGCGCCGTGACACTCAGGATCGACGAGAGCACCCGACAGGTACGCGAGTTCGTCTGCGGCTGCTGCGACACCGCCGCGGAGCGGACCTGGGCCGACATCCGCACCGATGGCGCGACGGCGGCCGTCTACTTCGCGAGCTGCTACCACCACGACGGCGTGCACGAGGTCTGGATCGACGCGATTCTGGGCAGCTGGGGCGGCGACAACACCGACGACCACGTCACCTTCGGCTGCCGGGTCGGGCCGGTGGCCGGCTCGCCGGGGCCGGCCGCGACGCTCGTCAACGGTGGTGAGGTCGCGGGGGACAGCCCGATCTTCGGCCGCAAGCTCAGCCGCGAGGAAGGCCTGAGCCATCCCCGGCTCGCCGAGTTCTGGCAGATGGTCGACCTGATCCTGGAGCGGGATGCCCTGGTACGCCGTCACCTGATCGGCGCCTGACCGACCCGGTGATCAAGGGGTCAGATCTCGGGGCTGCGGCGTTCGATCAGGGTCACGTCTCGCCAGGTGCCGTGATGGCGGCCCACCCGCTCGCGGGTGCCGACGACGCGGAAGCCGCACGCCGCGTGCAGCGCCAGGCTCGCGGTGTTCTCCGGGAACACACCGGACTGGATGGTCCAGATCCCGGCCGCCTCGGTGGAGGCGATCAGCGCGTCCAGCAGGGCCCGGCCGACCCCGCGCCCGCGCCCCCGCGGGTGCACGTAGACGGAGTGCTCCACCACGCCGGCGTAGACGCAGCGGTCGGAGACCGCCGAGCAGGCCACCCAGCCGAGCACGTCGCCGGCCTCGTCGAGCGCCACCCAGCGGTGGCCGGGCAGGCGGGTGGCGGTGAAGCGCGTCCAGTCCGGCGGCTCGGTCTCGAACGTGGCGTTGCCCTCGGCGATGCCGAGGCGGTAGATCTCCAGCACGGCGTCGGCGTGCGAGTCGTCCATGGCGGCGACTGTGACTGTCATCGGCTCTCCTGTCCGGACCCGGCGGTCGTCAGCGTAGTCGCGCGACCGAGGGGCCGGGACGGGATGCCCGGCCCCTCGGTCTGAGCGCTACCGCCGCCGGTAGACGGAGATGTGCGAGCGGCTGTCCGCGTCGAACGGCGACCGGTCCCAGTCGGCGTACCGCTCGGTGAGCCGCAACCCGGCCCGCTCCGCCAGCTCGTCGATCTGCTCCGGCCAGGCGTACCGCATGGCGAACGGCTTGAGGTGCACACCGTCGGCGTCGAACGTGACGGTCTGCCGCACGAACGTCTGCGCCGCCCGGTCGTACCGGTGCATGCGGATGGTGGCCGAGTCCTCGGTCACCTCCCGCACCTGGACCTGCTCGTCCCGGTCGAAGTCCGCCGGGTCGGGCACGAAGGTCTCGATGACGAACGCCCCGCCGGGCGCGAGCACCCGGGCGACGTTGCGGAAGCACGCCGCCTGGCGCTCCTCCGAGACCAGGTTGAACAGCGTGTTGAACACCAGGAAGACCAGACGGTACGGCCCGGCGACCGGGACGTCCGCCATGTCGCCGACGGTGACGGGCATGTCCGCGCCGCCCGGCTTGGCGCGCAGGTGCGCGACCATCTCCGGGGACGCCTCGACACCCTCCACGGCGATGCCGCGGGCGGCCAGCGGCAGGGCCACCCGGCCGGTGCCCACGGCCAGTTCGAGCACCGGGCCGCCCTCGGCCAGCGGCGCGAGGAAGTCGACGGCCGGGGCCGGGTCGGGATTGCCGGGGCCGTCGTAGGTGGCGGCCCAGAGCCGGCCGAAGAGGCCGGGATCGTCGAAGACGGACATCACGCGCCCTCCCGCCGGGCGGAAGGGACAGGACGCGGCGCGAGGTCAGTGACCTCCGCCGAAATGGGGTACGACAAGACGAAGCCTCGTTTCGGATGGGATGACGACGGGTCGGCTGGGCTTCGCAGCGTGTGGCATGGCGGTGCTCCCTCCGGTCGGCTTCGAGGCGTTCAGCAGACCAGCGGTCGCCCGGGGGGACAACCGGATTACGCCCGCAGCGCGTCGTCCACGCCGGTCTCCCGGCGGCCGAGGTGCACCGGGTCACGCCCGGTGAGGACGTCCACGGCGGCCTTCACGCACGCCCCGTACTCCCGGGTGGAGCTGATCCGCCACTGGTCGGCGTACCGGCGGGCGGTGTCGTCGCCGACGCCGACGGCCTCGATGCCGGCGTCCCGGCAGAGCGCCACCGCGCGCGGCAGGTGGAACGACTGGGTGACCACTGTGGCCCGCCGGACCCCGAAGACGCGGTGCGCGCGGACGCACGAGTCGTACGTGTCGAACCCGGCGTGGTCCAGCACCGTCTTCTCGGCCGGTACGCCCCGCTCGACGAGCCAGCGCCGCATCGCGTCAGGCTCGTCGTAGTCCCAGTCCATGTGGTCGCCGGAGAGCAGGAGCACCTCGACCTTGCCGGCGACGTACAACTGGCGGGCGATCTCCAGCCGGCCGGCGAGGAACGGCGCCGGCGTGCCGGCCGGCTCCACCTTGGTGCCCAGCACCAGGGCCACCGGCGTCTCGGGAACGTCCGCGGCGGCGAACACGCGGCCCTCGGCGGCGTCGCGGACCCAGGTCACGCTGGCGATCGTGGCGGCGCCCAGCAGCACCACGGCGGCCGTGGCGAGCACCAGGAGACGGCGGAGCAGGCGTACGGCCCGCCGATGGTCGCCCCGCCAGGCCCGCCACCGCGCCGTCAGCCCTCGCATGGCGGCGATTGTGCCAGGCGGGTCAGGAGATGTGGTGCAGGATCACGTTGTGCACGTGGTGGCTCTTCTGCGCGCCCCGAAACTCGACCTCGTAGGTGTGCGTGCCGACGTGCACGGCGATCGACCCGGTGGAGAAGAACGAGCCACCCCAGGACTTGTTGCTCACCACGCTCACGCTGGTGATCTTCGAGTACGGGATGCTGGTGATCGCGTACCGCTTGCCGACGAAGGAGCGGTCCTGGATGATCACCCGCCGGTCGGTCAGGCCGATGAAGCCGGTGCCGGTGCCCACCGCGTCGTAGACGGCGATGATCTGCTCACCGGGCAGCAACCCGCTCTGGATCTGCTGGAACTGTTCCTTGCGGTCGTACGTGGGGCCAGACATGCACCCGAGGGTAGGCGGGACGTGCCAGTGGATCAGGGTTCGGTGACCGCGCGGACCGCGTCCTCGATGCGAGCCGCGAGCAGCACCTCACCCTCGGTGAGTGGCTCGCCGTCGCCGTGCCCCAGCCTGATGTGGGTACGGTCGGCCCGGCGGCTGATCTCGGGGCGCAGCCGCAGCGCGTCGGCAACCACCGCCACCCGCTCGGTGAGCGCGGCGTGCTGGGTGTCGTCGAGGACGATGGTGCGGCGGATCTGTTCGCCCTCGCGCGTCCATCCGGACAGCAGGGCCAGTGCGTCGCTGAGGTAGTCGTGCTTCGCCCGGCCGCTGAACAGCACGCGCATCACCGCACCTCCCAGGCGTCGTTGCCGGCTTGTGGCCAAATCGTCGCCATCCCGTGTCCCAGTCGACGCCCTCTAGTCTCTCGCCACTCAGATGGTGTGTCCACGCCCACACTTCCGTGTTCTGCTGACCTGACGGCCGACGCAGCTACCCAAACCGCCGATTGATCTGGCACGCTGGTGGCCCGTGCGGACCGAACGGGTTAGCGGAAACGGGCAGGCCGACCGGCGGGAGCCGAGGGTGGTCGTCGGGGCGGCGATCATCGAGGGTGGCCGGGTGCTGGCATGCGAGCGCTCCGCGCCTCCCGAGGTGGCGGGGCGCTGGGAGTTCCCGGGCGGAAAGGTCGAGCCGGGCGAGGCCGAGACCGACGCGCTGGCCCGGGAGTGCGTCGAGGAACTGGGCGTACGGGTGGCGGTCGGCGCGCGCGTCGGCCGGGACGTACGGATGGCGCACGGCCGGTCCGTGCTGCGCGTCTACGCCGCCCGCCTGCTGCACGGCGACGAGCCCAAGGCGCTGGAGCACGCCGAGCTGCGCTGGCTGTCCGCCGCCGAGCTGGACAGCGTCGACTGGCTGCCGGCCGACGTGCCGATCGTGGCCGCGCTTCGCCCCCTGCTCGACACCCCCTGAACGACCGCGGCGCGAGCCGTGCCGTCCGGTGAACCGGACAGCACGGCAGAAAAGAGACGAGGGCCCGCGGCTCGTGCCGCCGGCCCCCGTCATCGTCGCGCTGCTGTTCAGTGCTTCGGCTCGTCCTGCTGCGGGTGAGCGAAGTTGAGGTGCTCCGGCGGCAGCGGGAACGTCACGTCGTCGCCGAACGGCGACGGCGCGGCGGCCTTGTTGAACGTCAGCTCGGTCAGCGGCAGCTTGCCGTTGGCGTCCACCGCCGGGGCGGTCGGGTGCGGCACCTCGCGGTGCCAGTTGACGCCCTGCTGGGCCTGACGCTCGGCGGCGCTGTCGTGCGAGCCGCCCGCGTGCGAGTGCACCCCGCCGGCGTGCGAGCCGCCGCCGTGCGCGTGCGCCCCGCCGTGCGCCCCTCCGGACGTGACGGCACCACTCGAATGCCCGCTGGTCGCGCTGGTCTGAGGCACCTGACCCCTCCGGAAGATCTTGTTACCGAGCCACACAAGGGGATCGTACCTGCGGTCGACGACCCGCTCCTTCATGGGGATGATCCCGTTGTCGGTGATCTTGATGTGCTCAGGGCAGACCTCGGTGCAGCACTTGGTGATGTTGCAGAATCCGAGTCCCATGTCCGACTGCGCGTACTCCCGGCGGTCGGTGCGCGCGTCGAGCGGGTGCATGTCCAGCTCGGCCGCCCGGATGAAGTACCGGGGACCGGAGAACGCCGGCTTGTTCTCGTCGTGGTCACGGATCACGTGGCAGACGTTCTGGCACAGGAAGCACTCGATGCACTTGCGGAACTCCTGCGAGCGCTCGACGTCGACCTGCTGCATCCGGTAGTCGCCGGGCGCCACGTCGGCCGGCGGCGCGAACGCCGGGGTCTCCCGGGCCTTCTCGTAGTTGAACGAGACGTCGGTGACCAGGTCCCGGATCACCGGGAAGGTGCGCAGCGGGGTGACAGTGACGGTCTCGGACTCCTCGAACGTCGACATCCGCGTCATGCAGCCCAGCCGCGGCTTGCCGTTGATCTCCATGGAGCAGGAGCCACACTTGCCGGCCTTGCAGTTCCACCGGCACGCCAGGTCCGGGGCCTCGGTGGCCTGGAGGCGGTGGATCACGTCGAGGACCACCTCGCCCTCGTTCACCTCGACCGTGTAGTCCTTCAGGTCGCCGCCGGTCTCGTCGCCCCGCCAGATGCGGAACTGGCGCTTACTTCCCATCAGTTGTTCGCCTCCTCGGTGAGGGCGTCGAACTCGGCGAGTTCCTCGTCGGTCAGGTACTTGGCCAGCTCGGCCCGGTCGAACAGCCCGATCAGCTCCGGCCGCATCTTCGGCAGCGGCTTGTGGGTCAGCCGGACCGTGTCCCCGTCCAGCGAGCAGACCAGGTTGACCCGCCGCCACTTCGGGTCCATCGCCGGGTAGTCCTCCCGGGTGTGCCCGCCGCGCGACTCCTGCCGCTCCAGCGCCGCCATCGCGGTGCACTCCGACACCACGAGCATGTTGCGCAGGTCCAGCGCCAGGTGCCAGCCCGGGTTGTAGCGCCGGCCGCCGGCCGCGCTCACCTTCGCCACCCGCTCCCGCAGCTCGGCCAGTCTGCGCATGGCGTCCGCGAGCTCACCCTCGCGCCGGATGATCCCGACCAGGTCGCCCATGACCGCCTGGAGGTCCTGCTGGAGCTGGTACGGGCTCTCCCCGGTGTCCCGCTGCAACGGCGCCAGCGCCGTCTCCACGGCGGCCTCCACCGCCGCCACCGACACCGCCGGGCGGGTGGTGAGCTGATCGGTGTACGTGGCGGCGTGCCCGCCCGCGCGCTTGCCGAAGACCAGCAGGTCGGACAGGGAGTTGCCGCCGAGCCGGTTGGAGCCGTGCATGCCGCCGGACACCTCACCGGCGGCGTAGAGCCCGCGCACCGTGCCGTACGCCGCGCCGGAGTCCGGGTCGACCTCGACGCCGCCCATCACGTAGTGACAGGTCGGGCCGACCTCCATCGGCTCCTTGGTGATGTCGACGTCGGCCAGTTCCTTGAACTGGTGGTACATCGACGGGAGGCGGCGGCGGATCTCGTCGGCCGACTTACGGGAGGCGATGTCCAGGTAGACGCCGCCGGCCGGCGTACCCCGGCCTTCCTTGACCTCGCTGTTGATGGCGCGGGCGACCTCGTCGCGGGGCAGCAGCTCCGGCGGGCGCCGGTTGTTGTCCGGGTCGGTGTACCAGCGGTCCGCCTCCTCCTCGGTCTCCGCGTACTGCTTGCGGAACACGTCCGGGACGTAGTCGAACATGAACCGCTTGCCCTCGGAGTTCTTCAGCACGCCGCCGTCGCCGCGTACCGACTCGGTGACCAGGATGCCCTTCACCGAGGGCGGCCAGACCATGCCGGTCGGGTGGAACTGGAGGAACTCCATGTTGATCAGCGTGGCCCCGGCGCGCAGCGCCAGCGCGTGGCCGTCGCCGGTGTACTCCCACGAGTTCGAGGTGACCTTGTAGGACCGTCCGACGCCGCCGGTGGCCAGCACCACCGCGGGCGCCTCGAACAGGACGAACTCGCCGGACTCGCGGTAGTAGCCGAACGCGCCGGCGACGCGGTCGCCGTCGAGCAGCAGCTCGGTGATCGTGGTCTCGGAGAAGACCCGGATCCGCGCGTCGTAGCTGCCGAACTCCTGCTTGTCCTCCTGCTGGAGCGAGACGATCTTCTGCTGGAGCGTGCGGATCAGTTCCAGGCCGGTCCGGTCGCCCACGTGCGCCAGGCGCGGGTACTCGTGGCCACCGAAGTTGCGCTGCGAGATCTTCCCGTCCTTGGTGCGGTCGAACAGCGCGCCGTACGTCTCCAGCTCCCAGATCCGCTGCGGCGCCTCCTTGGCGTGCAGCTCGGCCATCCGGAAGTTGTTGAGGAACTTGCCGCCGCGCATGGTGTCCCGGAAGTGCACCTGCCAGTTGTCGCGCGAGTTCACGTTGCCCATCGCGGCGGCGGCGCCGCCCTCGGCCATCACCGTGTGCGCCTTGCCGAACAGCGACTTCGAGATGATCGCGGTCTTCTTGCCGGCCAGCCGGGCCTCGATCGCCGCGCGCAGGCCGGCCCCACCGGCCCCGATCACGACGACGTCGTAGTGGTGTCGTTCGATTCGCGTCTCAGTCATGTCCAGGCTCTCAGTTGATGAACCGCAGGTCGTTGATCCAGCCGGCGGCGACCGCCATCACGTAGAAGTCGGTGAGCGCCAGGGTGCCCAGGGTGATCCAGGCGAGCTGCATGTGCCGGACGTTCAACCAGGACACCCCGGTCCACGCCTTGTAGCGCATCGGGTGCTTGGAGAAGTGCTTGAGCCGCCCGCCGATGATGTGCCGGCAGGAGTGGCAGGAGATCGTGTACGCCCACAGCATCACCACGTTGCCGATCAGGATGATGTTGCCCAGGCCGAAGCCGAAGCCCTCGGGGGAGTGGAAGGCCAGGACCGCGTCCCAGGTGTTGATCAGCGAGATGATCGCGGCGGCGTAGAAGAAGTAGCGGTGCAGGTTCTGCCCGAGCAGCGGGAACCGCGTCTCGCCGCTGTACGACTGGTGCCCGTCCGGCACCGCGCAGGCCGGCGGCGACAGCCAGAACGACCGGTAGTACGCCTTGCGGTAGTAGTAGCAGGTCAGGCGGAACAGAAGCAGGAACGGCAGGGTGAGCGCCGCGTCCGGGATGATCCACCAGCCGGGCAGGAACTGGCCGAAGTGCGAGGAGCCCTCGACACAGCGGTCGGTGACGCAGGGGGAGTAGAACGGCGTCAGGTAGTGGTACTGCTCCACCCAGTACCACTTGTGCATGAAGACCCGGACCGTCGCGTAGATGACCCACGCGCTGAGCCCCACCACTGTGATCAGCGGGGCGATCCACCATCTGTCGGTCCGCAACGTCTTCGCCGCGATTGCGGCGCGTGCCCGCCCTCCCCGCGGCTGCGGTCTCGGCGTCCTGGCCGACGTAGTTGTCATTCGAGTCATCTCCCTGACGTCACTGTCACGTCCTGCGCACGCGCGAGGCCACACCGGCGAACCGGTGCGGCTAAGTGACACACGTTACGCCGATCTTCACGGCCCGGCCGCGCAACGCAGTGTCCCGTGTGTCCCGCAGCTTGGAAAGAGTCAGTTCATGATCAATGTGGCGGGTCGGTCGAACGGTGCGCCGACCGGTGGCGTGGCGCGCCCGGCGGCGCACCGGGTCACCCGGAGGCGCCGCCGGTGAAGTGCCAGGAGGACAGCCGGAGCGCCGGACCCTCGCACCAGGACCCGTCGACGCGGCCCGGCTGGCGGACCGCCGTCCGGCCCAGGCCGAGCACCCGGCCCGGCCCCAGCGCCCGGGGGTACGACTCGGTGAACCGGAAGTCGCGTACCGCCCGGGTCGGCACGCCGTCCTCGACCAGCCACACCCCGTTGCGGGTCAGCCCGGTGATCACCAGTTGCTTCGGGTCCAGCACCCGCGTGTACCAGAAGTCGCTCACCAGCAGCCCGCGCCGCATCCCCGCCACCAGCGCGGCGGTGTCCGGGTCGCCCACCGCCCCGGTCTCGCCCGCGCTCACCGCTCCCGCGGCGACGCCGGCCACGCCCGCGTCGGTCGTGCCCGTCAGCAGGCGGATGTTGTGCGGGATCGGCCCGAACGTCGCGCTGTCCGGCATGCCGTGCCCGGTGGACCCGGCGCCCGCCTCGGCACCGGCACGCCTGTCGTACGCCACCGCGCCGGTGGTGCCGCGCTCGACCAGCGGCAACGCCCGCCTTGGCGTGCCCTCCAGGTCGAACGGCAGCGTGCTCGCGTGCAGCGGGTCGTCCACCAGCGTCACCGAAGGGTCGAACTGTGCCCTGCCCGGCTCGGCGAAGGACTGCCGTTCGGCGTACCGCTTGCCGTTGAAGCCGTACCAGGCCAGGTTGTGCAGCAGGTCGGCCACGGCAGCCGGTTCGAGCACCACCTCGTAGTGCCCGGGCGGCAGCTCGACCGGGTCGGCCGCGGCGCGCGCCTTCGCCGCCGCGCGGGCGCCGAGCGCCGCGCCGTCGAGATCGGCCAGCCGGTCCGCGCAGAGCCGCGCCACCCCGTCGGCGCCGCCGGCACGCGCGATGCCGTCCATCGCCGCCTCGGCCGCCCGGCCCACAGCCGTGTGCCCGGCGGAGTTGGCGAACGCCCCCGACCGGTACGCGGTGCGGCAGTAGCCGGCCGCCTCCAGCCCCTCCACCGCCTCGACGAACGCGCGTACCCGCTCGGCCCGCTCGTCCGGCGAGGCGAACGCGGTGGCCTCGTCCACGGCCGGGCCGGACGGCACGGGCACCGGCGCGGTGAGTCCCGGCCAGGCCGGGTCGGGCGGCGCGAGCCGGGCCGCGGCCCGGGTCCGCTCGACGAGCGCGGCCAGGCCGTCGGCGTCCACCCGGCTGCCGCTGCCGGTCACGGTCCGCCCGTCCACGTGCAACCGCAGGTGTACGGCGACGCCGGTCTCGGACACGTTCTGGTGGACGAACGAGTTGGCGAACCGGGTCAGCGCCAGGTCGGAGCGGGTCACCAGCACCTCGGCCTCGGCGGCCGGACCGGCCGTGCGCCGGACCAGGTCCACCACCCCGGCGGCGATCTCCAGTTCGGCACTCATGCCGGCACTCCGCTTCATGCCCGCACCCCCACCCGGACGCCGCGGAACCGGGCCGGTGCGGCCGGGTGACCGGTGTGCCCGACCTGCCCGGGCTGCCCCTTCCCGCAGTTGGGCGTGCCCCAGGCGACAGTCTCCGAGGAGAGCATGTCCATCGAGCGCCAGAAGACCGGGCCGATGCCGGTGTAGGTCGGGTTGCGCAGCATCCGCCCCCGGCGGCCCTTCTTCACCTCCCAGCCGACCTCGCAGCCGAACTGGAAGTTGAGCCGCTTGTCGTCGATCGACCAGGACCGGTTGATGTCCATCAGCACCCCGTCGTCGGTGGCCGCGATGATCTCGTCGAGCGTGTGCGGGCCGGGTTCCAGGCCCACGTTCGTCATCCGCACCATCGGCAGCCGCGCCCAGCCGTCCGCCCGTACGCTGCCGCCGTGGTCCAGGCCGGCGACGGCGGCCGAGTCACGGCCGGCGAGCACCCCGACCCACCGCCCCTCGCGGACCGCGTCCCGGGCGACCGCCGGGGAGCCCTCGTCGTCGAAGCCGAAGCTGCCCAGCGCACCCGGGATGGTCGGGTCGATCGTCACGTTCATCAGCTCGGAGCCGTAGCGCAGCGAGCCGAGCCGGGCCAGGTCGAGCCAGGACGTGCCGGCGAACGCCGCCTCCCAGCCGAGGATGCGGTCCAGCTCGATGGCGTGCCCGACCGACTCGTGGATCTGCAACGCGAGCTGCTCGCCGCCGAGGATCAGGTCGGTCTCGCCAGCCGGGCAGAGCGGCGCGGTGAGCAGCTCCCGGGACTCCTCGGCGATGCGGGCGGCGTGCGCGGCCAGGTCGAGCGAGGTGACCAGCTCCCACCCGGTGGTGCCGTACTGCCCCCGGTAGCTCGGGTAGGACCGCCGCTGCGTCTCGCCGTCACCGATGGAGGTGGCCGAGATGCCGCCACCGCACTCCCGGATGCGCTGGTCGATCCGGTGGCCCTCGCTGGAGACGAACCACTTCGAGGTGTCCCAGATCTGGTAGAGCCCCTCGGCCAGGTCGGCGCCGTGCTCGCGCATCGTCGTCGTGGCGCGGACCAGCAGGTCGCCCTTGTCCGACAGCGGCACGCCGAGCGGGTCGACCGCGCAGTCCGAGGCCCAGGTCGCCACCGTCGCCTCGACCGGCACCAGGTCGATCGGCGGACCGGGAACCCGCGCGCTCGCGGTGGCGATCGCCGCGGCGCGCCGGCCGGCGTCGCGGGCCGCGGCGTCGGACAGATCGGGTACGGCGTGGAAGCCCCATCCCGATCCGACGAGCGCGCGTACGCCCAGACCGATGCTCTCGTCCTGGCTCAGCTCCTCGATGTCGCCGTTGCGGGCCGACATCGACTCGTAGCGGCGGTGCATGACGCGGGCGTCGGCGTACCGGGCGCCCGCGTCGAGAGCGGCCTGGACGGCGGCGGTCGCCGCGTCGAACTCGCTCATGCCGGTGCTCCGCTGCGCTGCGTGCCGGCATGAGGCACCTTCGCGCCGCCCCGATGATTCGCTCGCTGACGCTCGCTCATGCGCCCGACCCTAGGCGAGCGCGCCGACATCCGTCAGGGGACGAGATCCTCCGGCCGGATCGTGGCCCGGACGGGCTCGGCCAGCTCCAGCACGGAACCGGGCTTGGTCACCGACACCTCCCGGTAGTGCCGACCCTGCCGCCGGTGGAGGTGCGGCGTGCCGGTCTCCTGCTCCACCAGCAGGTACCACTCGATGCCCGCGGAGTCGGTGCCGGTGTCACGTGCAGGCTCCCGTCGAAGAGTTCGACGCGTTGCCGCGTCTCGCCGAGGGCGAGGTACTCCTCTTCGGTCCACGGGCCGTCGTGGCCGAACACCGCCGCGGTCATGGTCGCCTCCACCTCGTGCCGACAGGAATCGTCCCTTCGTCACCGGGACCATGGTCGCACCCCGGGTGCGACGACGAGGCCGAGATGCCCAATCGCGGCCGTGAATGTCCCAGGTGAGGGGCGTGCGGACGGGAGACCGAGTCGTTACGCTCTCACCGCTGACAGACCGCTCGATGTAGCTTATTTTCGCCTCCAAGGGTTTGCTGTAGGTTCTCTTCATCACCGAAGGGGAGGCGGTCAATGGGCAGGTCGGAGGCGGTGCCGTCCGGGGAGCCGGACCGCCCGGAGGTGCCGGAGCAGCGATCCGGCGACGGGCCCTATCTCCAGGTCAGGGATCTGCGGGTGCGGTTCGACACCGAGGACGGTGTGGTCAGGGCCGTGGACGGGGTGTCGTTCGCGGTGGAGCGGGGTCGCACGCTCGGGATCGTGGGGGAGTCCGGGTCGGGTAAGAGTGTGACGTCGCTGGCGATCCTGGGTCTGCACAACGCGAAGCGCACGACCATCTCCGGGGAGATCTGGGTGGGTGGGCGTCAGGTTGTGGGGTTGGGTGAGGAGGAGGTGCGGCGGCTGCGGGGCCGGGACATGGCGATGGTCTTCCAGGATCCGTTGTCGGCGTTGCATCCGTACTACTCGGTGGGCCGGCAGATCGCGGAGGCGTATCGGGTGCATCACCCGAGGGCGGGTCGGCGGGAGGCGCGGACGCGGGCGGTGGAGATGCTGGGCCGGGTGGGGATTCCGCAGCCGGGGAAGCGGTTCGATCAGTATCCGCATGAGTTCTCGGGTGGGATGCGGCAGCGGGCGATGATCGCGATGGCGTTGGTGAACGATCCGGATCTGTTGATCGCGGATGAGCCGACGACGGCGTTGGACGTGACGGTGCAGGCGCAGATCCTGGATCTGCTCAGTGGTCTGCAGGAGGAGTTCCGGTCGGCGATCGTGTTGATCACGCACGACCTGGGTGTGGTCAGCCAGGTGGCTGATGACGTGTTGGTGATGTATGCGGGTCGGGCGGTGGAGCACGGGAGTGTGGAGCGGGTGTTGCGGGCGCCGCAGCATCCGTACACGTGGGGGTTGTTGTCGAGCGTGCCGTCGTTGCACGGCGACGCGGACGCGGACCTGGTGCCGATCCCCGGCAACCCGCCGTCGCTGATCAACCTGCCGCCGGGGTGTGCGTTCCACCCGCGCTGCCGGTACGCCGACGTCAACGGCGACCGCTCCCGCACCGACGTGCCCGAGCTGGGGCCGGCGGGGGCGCCCGGTCACCTGGTGGCCTGCCACCTGTCGGCGGCCGACCGGGAGCGGATCTACCGCGACGACATCGCCCAGGTGGGAGTGGCCCGATGAGCACCGAGACCGAGCCGCTGCTGTCGGTGCGGGGGCTGACGAAGCACTTCCCGGTGCGGCAGGGTCTGCGTGCCCGGGGTGCGGTGCGGGCGGTCGACGGCCTGGACTTCGACGTGCGTCCCGGCGAGACGCTCGGGTTGGTGGGGGAGTCGGGGTGTGGGAAGACCACGACCGGGCGGATGCTGGTGCGTCTGTTGGAACCCACCGCCGGGTCGATCACCTTCGCGGGGCGGGACATCACCCACGGTGGGCGTCGTGAGTTGCGGGCGTTGCGGCAGGACCTGCAGATCATCTTCCAGGACCCGTACGCGTCGTTGAACCCGCGCCACACGGTGGGGCGGATCGTGGCGATGCCGTTGCAGGTCAACCGGATCACCCCGCCCGGCGGCGTCAAACACCGCGTCCAGGAACTGCTGGAACTGGTCGGCCTGAACCCGGAGCACTACAACAGGTATCCGCACGAGTTCTCCGGCGGGCAACGTCAGCGCATCGGCATCGCCCGCGCCCTCGCCCTGAAACCGAAACTCATCGTCGCCGACGAACCGGTCTCGGCGCTGGACGTGTCGATCCAGGCGCAGGTCATCAACCTGCTACGCGACCTGCAACGCGACCTCGACCTGGCGTTCGTGTTCATCGCCCACGACCTCGCCGTCGTGCGGCACTTCTGCCACCGCGTCGCCGTCATGTACCTCGGCAAGATCGTCGAGATCGGCGACCGCGACACCATCTACACCCGCCCCCAGCACCCCTACACCCGAGCCCTGCTGTCCGCGATCCCCGACGTCACCGCCCTCGGACCCGCCGGACGCATCCGCCTCACCGGCGACGTACCCACCCCACTCAACCCACCGTCGGGCTGCCGCTTCCGTACCCGCTGCTGGAAAGCCACCGACCACTGCGCCACCGAGGAACCGGCGCTGGTCACCCGGGACGGCGGCGGGCAGCTCACCGCCTGCCACTACCCGGAGAGCGGACCGGTCGGCGTGCCGACCGGCGAACCCGTGGAGGTGTCGAAATGAGCCTGTCGCCGGTCGAGGGTGTCGCGCTCGCCGAGATCGAGTCCCCCGGGCAGGAGCCGGACGAGAAGAAGCGGCTCGTCGGCCGCTCACCCGGCCAGCTCGTCTGGGCCCGGTTGCGGCGCGACCGCACCGCCATGGTCAGCGGCATCGTGCTGGCCCTGTTCATCCTGGTGGCGGTGGCCGCGCCGCTGATCCAGCGGCTCTACGGCGTGTCGCCGAACCAGCAGTTCGGTGAGCTGCTGGACGCCACCGGCATGCCGCTGGGCTACGTGGGCGGCGTCAGCGGCGACCACTGGTTCGGGCTGGAACCGGGCCTGGGCCGGGACATCTTCATCCGGATGATCTACGGCATCCGGACGTCGCTGCTGATCGCGCTCGGCGCCGCGCTCGTCACCACGACGATCGGCGTGGTGCTCGGGATCGTCGCCGGCTTCCTGGGCGGGGTGGTCGACTCGGTGATCAGCTGGATCACCGACGTCGCGCTGGCGTTGCCGTTCCTCATCTTCGCGCTCGCCGTGGTGCCGACGTTCTCGCTGCGCTTCTACGGCCCCCGGGACGCGGTGCCGACATGGTTCGCGGTGACCACGCTGATCGTGGTCTTCGCCGCGTTCGGCTGGACCGGCACGGCCCGGCTCGTCCGCGGGCAGGTGGTCTCGCTGCGCGAGCGGGAGTTCGTGGAGGCGGCGCGGGCCAGCGGCGCCGGGCTCGGGCACATGCTGTTCCGGCAGTTGCTGCCGAACATCTGGGCCCCGATCCTGGTGGCGTTCTCGCTCGCCGTGCCGTCGTACGTCACGGGGGAGGCGGCGCTGTCCTTCCTCGGCGTCGGCCTGCCCGAGTCGGTGCCGAGCTTCGGCCGGATGATCTACCGGAGCATCGACTACCTGCAGACCGACCCGGCGTACGTCTTCTTCCCCGGCATCACCATCTTCGCGCTCGTGCTGGCGTTCAACCTCTTCGGCGACGCGCTGCGCGACGCGCTCGACCCGAAGTCGTCACGGTAAGGGGTTCGACGACATGGTGCGGTTCCTGCTGAAGCGGCTGCTGCTCGCCGTCTCGGTGCTGCTGGCGGTGAGCATCGTCAGCTTCCTCATGTTCTTCGCGCTGCCCCGCGACCCGGTGACCGGCATGTGCCCGAAGAACTGCAACGCCGAGCGGCTGGAGCGGGTGCGTACGGAGCTGGGGCTCAACGACCCGAAGCCGACGCAGTACGTCAACTACATGAAGGGCATCTTCGTCGGCCGCGACCTGGGCAGCGCGCAGGGCGGCAAGTGCGAGGCGCCCTGTCTCGGCTACTCCTACGTGAACAGCGAGTCGGTGACCGACACGTTCGCCCGGGTGCTGCCGGTGACGCTGAACATCGTGCTTCCGGCGGCGGTGCTCTGGCTGGCGCTCGGGGTGGGACTCGGGATGATCTCCGCACTACGGCGGGGGTCGCTGCTCGACCGCATCTCGATCGGGCTGACGCTCACGTTCGCGTCGCTGCAGCTCTACTTCGTCGGCGCCGTGCTGCTGCTGATCTTCGTGTACTCGCTGAAGATCCTGCCGACACCCCGGTACGTGCCGTTCCTGGAGAACCCGGTGGAGTGGGCGCGCGGCCTGGTGCTGGCGTGGGTGACGCTCGCGTTGCTCTTCTCCGCGATCTACGCCCGGCTGTCCCGGGCGCAGATGCTGGAGACGCTCTCCGAGGACTTCGTCCGGACCGCGCGGGCCAAGGGCGTGGCGAAACGCAAGGTGTACGGACGGCACGCGCTGCGCGCGGCGATCACGCCGATCGTGACGATCGCCGGTATCGACGTCGGCGCGGCGCTGGGCGGCACTGTCATCACCGAGACGACGTTCGGCATCCAGGGGCTGGGGCGTACGGCGGTGGAGGCGGTGCGCCAGGGCGACCTGCCGACCATCATGGCCACGGTCCTGGTGTCGGCGTTGTTCGTGGTGGTGGCGAACATCATCGTCGATCTGCTCTACGCGTTCATCGATCCCCGGGTGCGTCTCGGCTGACCTCGGCGTCGCCGGTGGTCGATCGTTGTGCCCCCGTTATCTGCTCGAAATTTACCGCGAGTGAAAGCTAGGCGAAGCTTTCCTTCATCGGACCCGAGGAGTTGAGTATGCGAGCAAGACTCGCCACCGCCATGGGCGGCGCGATGGCACTGGTGGTCGCCCTCAGTGCGTGCAGCAAGAACACCGGCGACAGCGGCGACAGCGTGGACACGAACAAGCCCCGCAGCGGCGCCATCGCGACCGACCCGAAGGACTCGCTCGGCCCCGCGGCCGAGGTGCCGGGCGCGGCCAAGGGTGGGACCTTCTACATCCTGCGGGAGAGCAAGATCTCCCACCTGGACCCGCAGCGGGTCTACTCGTTCGCCGGCCTGATGGGCAGCCAGCTCTACGCCCGCTTCCTCACCACCTTCAAGGACGACGGCAAGGGCAACGTCACCCTGGTCGGCGACCTGGCCGAGACGCCCGGCAAGAACGTGAACAACGACTGCAAGGTCTGGGAGTTCACGATCAAGGAGGGCGTCAAGTTCGAGGACGGCCGCCCGATCACCTCCAAGGAGATCGCGTACGGCATCGCCCGCTCGTTCGACCCGGACCTGACCGGCGGCCCCACCTACCTGCAGGAGTGGCTGGCCGACACCCCGCAGTACGACACCAAGTGGGACTTCAAGAAGAACAAGACCTCGCTGCCGCCGGGCCTGACCACGCCGGACCCGCGCACGCTGCGCTTCGAGTTCAACAAGCCCCGCTGCGACCTGCCGTTCGCGGTGTCGCTCCCGGCCACCGCGCCGCTGCCGCCGGACAAGGACACCGGCGTCAACCTGGACAACATGCCGTTCTCGTCCGGGCCGTACCGGTTCACCAAGATCCAGCCCGGCGTGGAGATGGTGCTGGAGCGCAACCCGAACTGGGACCCGGCCACCGACGCGGTGCGGCACGCGTACCCGGACAAGTTCGTCTGGACCCTCGGCGCGGACCAGAACACCCAGACCAACCGGGTCCTCGCCGGCACCGGCAACGACGCGGCGGCGGTGGCCAGCGGCGGCGTGCCGTCCGAACTGCTCGCGAAGATCACCGGTGACCCGGCGCTGAAGGCGCGGATGATCGTCGCCGCGACGCCGAACGTGTTCCGGCTGACCATCAACACCACCCGCGTCACCGACCTGTCCGTGCGGCAGGCGATCAACTACGCGATCGACCGCAGCAGCATCACCAAGAACCTCGGCGGCCCGTACGGCGCCATGCCGCTGACCACGCTGCTGCCCCCGACCACGCTCGGGTACAAGAAGTTCGACGCGTACCCGGCCGGTGAGAGCGGCGACCCGGCGAAGGCGAAGGAGGCGCTGGGCGGCAAGTCGGTCAACCTGGTGCTCGGCACCGGGGACGAGACCTGGCAGCAGGAGACCGCCACCCAGGTCAAGAACGCGCTGGAGAAGGCCGGCTTCACGGTCACGGTCAAGCCGATCCCCGCCGACGGCTACCTCGACTTCGTGAAGAAGAAGGACAACCCGTGGGACATCTGGGTCGACTCGTGGGCGGCCGACTGGCCCAGCGGCGCCTCCGTCCTGCCGGTGCTCTTCGACGGTCGCGGCCTCAAGGCCGAGGGCAACAGCAACACCTCCCAGCTCAACAGCGAGGCGATCAACGCCGAGTTCGACCGGGTGCTCGCCCTCGACCCGGCCAAGCAGGCCGACGAGTGGAGCAAGCTGGACGAGAAGCTGATGAAGGAGTCGGCGCCCGCGGTGCCGCTCTACAACGAGGTGGTCTCCGTGGCCCACGGTGAGAAGGCCGGCGGCCTCTTCATCGGCAGCATCTTCGGCTGGCCCAGCTTCGTCAACGCGTACGTCAAGCAGTAGCCACACCTGTGGTTGACGGAAGGGCCCCTCGTCGAGGGGCCCTTCCTCACAGGTAGCGGCGCAGGAAGTCCAGCTCCAGCCGGAGCAGGCGCTCCGACACCCCGCCGGCGGCCAGGTGACTCGCGCCGGTCAGCGGCAGCACCGCGTGCGGGCGGCCCGTCGCCAGCAGCGCCGCCGACAGCCGCAGCGTGTGCGCGGCGAGCACGTTGTCGTCGGCCAGGCCGTGCACCAGCAGCATCGGCCGGGCCTGCGCCGGGTCGCCGAGCGGCTCGGCCGCCAGCTCGACCAGCGAGTGGTGGGCGTAGACGTCCATCCCGTCGTCCGGCATGCCGAGGTAGCGCTCGCTGTACGCGGTGTCGTACAGCGCCCAGTCGGTGACCGGCGCGCCCACGATCGCGCACTTGAACAACTCCGGGTGGCGCAGCACCGCCAGCCCGGCCAGCCAGCCGCCGAACGACCAGCCGCGCACCGCCACCCGCTCCAGATCCAGATCCGGGTGCTTGTCGGCGAGCGCCGTGAGCGCGTCCACCTGGTCGGTCAGGATCACGTCCGCGACCCGGCGGTGGATCGCCTTCTCGAACGACGGCGCGATGCCCGGGGTGCCCCGGTTGTCGATGGTGACCACCGCGAAGCCCTGCTCGGCCCACCACTGCCGTTCCAGCCAGACGCTGCGGGCCGCCACCACCTCCTGGTGGCCGGGCCCGCCGTAGATGTCCAGCAGCACCGGCAGCCGGGTGCCCTTGACGTGCTCGGCCGGGTAGAGCACCGCGCTGGGCAGCCGCCGGTCGGTCACCCGGACCATCGTCGGCCGCGGCGCGTACGAGCAGGTGGCGGCGAACGAGCGCAGCTCACCCACCTCGCGGTCGCCGTGCCACACCCGCCAGCGGACCCCGGCGTGCTCCAGCGACGCGATGCCGACGGCCAGTGTGGATCCGCCGATCGAGGCCGTGTGCCAGCCCGGGTCGCTACCCATCCGGCGGGCGTCCATGCCGCCACCGATGGTGGTCCGCACCCGGTAGAGGTGGCGCTGGCTCGGCTCGCCCTCGCTCGCCTCCACCAGCAGGTCCGCCGCCGCGTTCGGGCCGTTCGGCAGCCGCCCGACGACCCGCCGCACGTACAGCGAGGGTGGGGTGAGCAGCGTGCCGTCGGCGAACAGGCAGCGCGCGTCGTACCCGTCGTGGGCCAGCTCGCCACCGACCAGCACCCGCCCGTCGGGCAGGTGCGCCGGGGTGCCGGGGATCGGCTCCACCCAGCGCGGATCGGCCAGCTCGGCGTGCACCTGCGTCTCCCCGGTGCGCGGGTCCACCGCGAGTACCAGGCCGTGCTGCTGCGAGCGGCGCAGCACTGTGATCAGCGGCCCGCCCTCGGTCCAGTCCACCGAACTCAGGTACGGATAGGTCTCCCGGTCCCAGTGCACGTCGACCCAGCCGCCGTCGAGGTCGAGCAGGTGCAGGCTGACCTCCGCGTTCGGCCCGCCGGCCACGGGGTACGCGAGCGACGTCGGCGGGCTCGCCGGGTCGGCCGGGTCGTGCAGGTACCAGCGTTCCAGGCGGGACTCGTCGACCCGGGCGGCCAGCACGCTGCGGCCGTCCGGCGCCCACCAGTAGCCCCGGTAGCGGTGGAACTCCTCGGCCGCGATGTGCTCGGCCAGCCCCCAGGTGACGCCGCTGTCCTCACCGGCGAGCAGGTTGTCCGTACCGTCCGGCTCCACCACCCGCAACTGGCCCCGGCGCACCCCCTCGGCGGCGTCGGTGACGTAAGCCAGCCGCTCACCGGCCGGGTCGGGCCGCGGGTCGATCACCGGCCCGACGGCCGCCACCTCGACCACGTCGCCGTGCACCAGGTCGGCCCGGAACAGCCGCCCGGCCAGCGCGAACGCGGCGACCCGGCCGGCCGAGTCCAGCGCGTACGAGCCGATGCCGCCGGAGCTGAGCCGCAGCCGCTCGCGCAGCGCCCGCTCACCGGGGGCGAGGCGGGCCGGCTCGGCGTCGGTGCCCAGCAGCACCGCCGGGTCCGCGACCAGTCGTTCCTCGCCGCTGTCGACGTCGAGCAGCCAGAGCGCGTCGGCCGGGTCCTCCGGTCCCGCGGAACGCAGGAAGATCACCCGGGCACCGTCACCCGCGACGGCGACGGCGCGCGGCGCCCCGTGGCTGAACCGACGGGTACGGGCGGCCAGCTCGGGAAAGTCCACGCCTGCAGAGTAGGCGGGCGCCGGGGGTGATGTGGCCGACCTGGGCGGACGCATCACCGTCGAGCGGGCAGGACCGCCGGTTAGAGTGACGGGCGTGACGACCCTGCCCGACCGACGCCTCCTGCTGGTCCACGCGCATCCCGACGACGAGTCGATCGGCACCGGCGCGACGATGGCGCACTACGCCGCCACCGGCGCCCACGTCACGCTCGTCACCTGCACGCTGGGCGAGGAGGGCGAGATCCACGTCCCGGCCCTGGCCCAGCTCTGCGCGGCCGAGGCGGACCAGCTCGGCGGCTACCGGATCGGCGAGCTGGCCGCGGCGTGCGCCGCGCTCGGCGTCACCGACCACCGGTTCCTCGGTGGCGCGGGCCGCTACCGTGACTCCGGGATGATGGGCCTGACCACCAACGAGCACCCGCGGGCGTTCTGGCAGGCCGACCTGGACGTCGCCGCCGGTTACCTGGTGGAGGTCATCCGCGAGGTCCGCCCGCAGGTGCTCGTCACGTACGACCCGGACGGCTTCTACGGCCACCCCGACCACATCCAGGCGCACCGGGTGGCGATGCGGGCGGTGGAGCTGGCCGCGGCCGAGGGGATCGCCCCGGCGAAGGTCTACTGGACGGCCATGCCGCGCAGCGTGCTCGACGCGGGCCTGGAGACGTTCACCGAGTCCTCGGACAACCCGTTCGCCGGCATCGAGAGCGCCGACGAGCTGCCGTTCGGCACGCCGGACGCGGAGATCGCCGCCCGGATCGACGGCACCGACCAGCACGCCGCCAAGGAGGCGGCGATGCGCGCCCACGCCACCCAGATCCCGGCCAACTCCTGGCTCTACTCGATCGCCGGCAACTTCGGCGGCGAGTTCATGGGCGTGGAGTACTTCACGCTCGCGGTCGGCGAGAAGGGCCCGGGCGCCGGCCCGTACGGCTGGGAGGACGACCTCTTCGCCGGGATCGCCCTGGACGGCACGCAGCGGTCCCCGGTCGCGGCGGCCGGTCTCCGGTGACGCTGCCGGCCGTACCCGTGTCGACCCTTCCCGAGCAGCCGCCGACGCCCGCGACGCCGAGCCCGGCGGAGCGGGTGCTCGACCGCGCCCTGCGGGTGGCCGGCGGCGTCGTCACGGTCTGGGCCGGCGTCCTGCTGGCGCTGCTCGACCTGATCTTCGCGACCTGGGCCTGGGAGACGGTGCAGGGCCGCTCCGGCGGGCTGCGGGCCCTTCTCGGGGTCGGCCTGGTGGCCGCCGGCGTCGTCGCCGTGGTGGCCACGACGGTGCTGCTGGGCCGGTTCGCCCACCGGTCGACGGGTACGCGCTGGGCGGTGGCGCTCGGCGCGCTGCCGTGGTTCCTGGTGATCGTGGTGGGGGGTTTCCGGACCGTCGAGGGCGACCTGGCGCTCGCCGGTGACAACGTGCTCGGCCTCGCGTTGATCGTGGCCGGCGCGGTCACGTTCGCGGTACTGGGCTTCCGGCACCTGGTGACACCACCGGACGCACGGTGAGGTGCTGACGCCGCACAGCTCGCGGTGGTAGACATTCCTGCCAAGAGGCCCGCCGAGGGAGCGGGCGGTACGGCGGGAGGCGTGCGATGACTCAGCGGTGGCGTGCGGTAGGCGTGCTGGCGGCCGCGTTGTTCGGCGTGAACGTGGTGGCCCGGCTGGTCATCAGATTCGCGTTCCCGGACGACGACACCGCCTCCGGCCGCGTCTCGCTCGCCATGTTCCTGGTCATCGGGCTGATCCTGGCCGGCACCGCGTTCCGGTGGGGCGCCGACCGGCCGCTGGGCCGCTGGGCCGGCGACCTGGCCGCCGCCGTCGCGGTCGCGCTGGCGCTCACCGTGTTCGTCGGCCCGCTGCTGGTCGGGGAGAACCCGTTCGGCGGCGGTGCGGGCCTCTTCTTCGCCCAGATCTGGCTCTATCTCGCGGCCACCGCGGCGGGCGTGCTGGTCGGCTACCTGATCCTGACCGCGCTGGGCCGGGACTACCGGTCCCGTCAGCTCAAGCGGTACGCCGAGATGAAGCGCACCCGCCCTCGCAAGATCGTCCGGCGCTGACCGGAGCGCCGCTCAGGCCGCCGGGGCGACCCGGGTCAGGTAGGTGTGGTGGGTGGTGAAACCGAGCCCTCGGTAGAGCGCCACAGCGCCGGTGTTGCTCTGTTCCACCTGGAGGAACGCGTGGGAGGCGCCCTCGGCGGCGCCCCAGCCGGCCAGCGCGCGTACGACAGCGGCGGCGAGCCCTCGGCGGCGTGCCTGCGGCACCGTCTCCAGCAGGCTGACGCCGAGCCAGCGACCCCCGCCGGTCACGGTGCCCCGCCCGACCGCGAGCAGCCGGCCGTCCTCGCGCAGCTCGGCGAAGCGGACCCGGGGCGTCCCGTTGAGCACCTGCCGGGCGGCGTCCGGCAACCCGCCCTTGCGGCCGGCGGCGATCACCAGCCAGTCGTCGGCGGGCGCGTCCGCGAGCCTCACCGGCGGCACGTCGGCGGCCGGCGGCGCGGTGGCCGACAGGGGTGCGGCCGGCGACGCCGTCAGGGTGCGCAGCGGGACGGTCTGCACCAGCACCGGGGGCCGGGACGTCCAGCCGCGCGCGTCCAGCTCCGCGCCGACCGGGGCGGCCAGCGGCAGCGGGGTGTTCACCAGCGCGGGCCCGCCGCGCTCGGCGTACCAGCGCTGCACCGCGTCCAGCGCGGCGGGCAGCGGGCGGTCCGGGTCGCCCACCGGCAGCGCGCTGTTCGCCCGCCCGGTCCAGCCGTCGGCCCAGCGCAGCCGCCAGTCGCCGAGCCGTCCGCGTACCGGTGCGGGCCACGCCTCGTCGGCGGCCAGCTCCAGCGCGACCACGGCGGCGGCGGTGGGCCGGCGGGCCGGCGGCACCCGCTTGGCCCGGTGCACCTCGGCCACCGGTACGCGCAGCGGCCCGGCGTCGGTGGAGAGCGTGATGTGGGTCTCGCTCAGCTCCACGAGCTCGCCGAGCGCGTCGGAGAACAGCGTGCGGCCCTCGCGAATCCCCACAATCCGGCGGACCACGATCCGGTGTCCCACGTCCTGCTGTCGGAGCACGATCGACCCCCTCCCCGGCGAGATACTAGGCTCTTACCGTTGCGGTTGATCGCGACGAGTCTTGCGGAGGAGAAGACCGGTGACCTACATCATCGCCGAGCCGTGCGTGGATGTGCTCGACAAGGCATGCATCGAGGAGTGCCCGGTCGACTGCATCTACGAGGGCAACCGGATGCTCTACATCCACCCCGACGAGTGCGTCGACTGTGGTGCCTGTGAGCCGGTCTGCCCGGTCGAAGCGATCTTCTACGAGGACGACGTCCCGGAGCAGTGGAAGGACTACACCGGGGCCAACTACGAGTTCTTCGAGGACCTGGGCTCGCCCGGTGGCGCCTCGAAGATCGGCAAGGTGGAGAAGGACGCCACCTTCGTCGCCGCGCAGCCGCCGCGCGGCGAGGGCCACTGAACCGGCGCACGCCGGTCTCGGCACGGCTGCCCGACTTCACCTGGGACACCCTGGACGCCGCGGCCGCCACGGCCGCGGCGCACCCGGACGGTCTCATCAACCTGTCGATGGGCACGCCGGTCGACCCGGTGCCGGAGCTGATCCGCCAGGCCCTGGCCGACGCGTCGAACGCGCCGGGCTACCCGCTCACCGCCGGTACGCCCGCCCTGCGGAACGCGATCGCGGCCTGGGTCGCGCGGGCCTGCGGCGCGGGCGTCGACGGCCTGGGCGTGCTGCCGACGATCGGCTCCAAGGAGCTGGTGGCCTGGCTGCCGACGCTGCTCGGGCTCGGCCCCGGTGACGTGGTCGTGGTGCCGTCGGTCGCCTACCCGACGTACGAGGACGGGGCCCGGCTCGCCGGTGCGACGACGGTACGCACCGACTCGCTGACCGCGCTGGGCCCGGATCCCCGGGTCCGCCTGGTCTGGGTCAACTCGCCGGGCAACCCGACCGGCCGCGTGCTGCCCGCCGCCCACCTGCGCAAGGTGGTCGAGTGGGCGCGCGAGCGCGGAGCGGTGGTCGCCAGCGACGAGTGCTACCTGCCGCTGGGCTGGGACGCCGAGCCCGTCTCGGTGCTCTCGCCGCAGGTGTGCGGCGGCTCGTACGACGGCGTGCTGGCGGTGCACTCGCTGTCCAAGCGCTCCAACCTGGCCGGCTACCGGGCCGGGTTCGTCGCCGGTGACCCGGCGCTGGTGGCCGAGCTGCTGAAGATCCGCAAGCACGCGGGCCTGATCGTGCCGGCCCCGGTGCAGGCCGCCATGGTGGCCGCGCTCGGCGACCAGGAGCACGCCGACGCCCAGCGGGAGCGCTACCGCGTCCGGCGGGAGAAGCTGCGCGCGGCGTTCACCGGCGCCGGCTTCACAGTCGAGCACTCGGAGGCCGGGCTCTACCTGTGGCTCACCCGGGACGAGGACTGCTGGGAGACGGTGGACCGGCTCGCCCGCCGGGGCATCCTGGTGGCCGCCGGTGTCTTCTACGGCCCGGCCGGCGCCCGGCACGTCCGGGTGGCGCTCACCGAGTCCGACGAGCACGTGGACGCGGTGGCCGGGCGGCTCGCCGGGTTCTGACGTGGCGGGCGGGCTGGCGCGGGCGGCGGTGGTCGGCACCGGGCTGATCGGCGGTTCGGTGCTGCTGCGGCTGCGCGACGCCGGGTTCGACGTCGCCGGCTGGGATCCGGATCCGGCCGCCCGCCGGCAGGTACGCGACCGGGGCGTCGACGCGCCCGACACGGTCGAGGAGGCGGTCACCGGGCGGGACGTGGTGTTCCTCTGCGGCCCGCTGCCCACGCTGCCGACGACGCTGGCCCGGGTCGCCGCCGTGACCGACGACGGCTGCGTGCTCACCGACGTGGGCAGCGTCAAGGCCGAGGTGAGCACCGCGGCCACCGTCCAGGGGCTCGGGCACCGCTTCGTGCCGGGCCACCCGATGGCCGGCGCCGACCGGGCCGGAGCGGGCGCGGCCAGCCCGGACCTGCTCGACGGCGCCGCCTGGGTGCTCTGCCCGGGGCCGACCGGCCTGGGCGCGTTCCGGCGGCTGGCGGTGCTGCTGGTGGACGTCTTCCACGCCCGGGTGGTGCCCATGTCCGCCCCGGAGCACGACGGCGCCGCCGCGCTCGCCTCGCACGTACCGCACGTGCTGGCCGGCGCGCTGGCCGGCACCGTGCACCGGTCGGCGCTGCGGGACGCGGTGCTGACGCTCGCCGCCGGCAGCTTCTCCGACGGCACCCGGGTCGCCGGTGGGCCGCCCGAGCGGACCGCGAACATGCTGCTCGGCAACCGGGACCGCGTGCTCGCCGAGCTGGACGCGCTCGGCGCGTTCCTGGACGAGCTGACCGAGGCGCTGCGCGGTGGCGACGCCGGCGCGCTGGCCGACCGGTTCGCCGAGGGACGGGACGTCCGCTCCACGCTGCGGGCTCGTACGTTCACCGCACACCGGCGGGAGTTCCCGGCCGCCGCCGACCACGCGGGCGAGCTGGCGTACCTGCGGGAGCTGGGCGCGGCGGGCGGCCACCTGAGCGAGGTCCGGGAGACGGCCGGCGCGGTCACCTACATGGGGCACCTGCCGGCCACACCGCCGTTAGGCTGAGCGGCATGGCGGACGCACCGGTCGTGGCGGTACGCGGTGAGGCGTACCGGGAGGTGGCTCCCGAGCTGGCCCGGTTCACCGTGACGGCGACGGTGCGGGACCGGGACCGGGAGGCCACGCTGACCCGGCTGGCCGAACGGGCCGCCGCGGTGCGGGCGCTGCTCGACGCGGCCGAGCCGGCGGTGGAGCGCCGGGAGACCGGCCAGGTCCACGTGTGGCCGGTGACGAAGCGCTCCGGCGACCGGGTGGTGGCCTACCAGGGCAGCGTGAGCACCACTGTGACGACCACCGACTTCACGGTGCTCGGTGACCTGATGCTCCGCCTGGCCGACCAGGAGCAGGTCGAGGTGGCCGGGCCCGTGTGGTCGCTGCGGCCGGACAGTCCGGCCTACCGCGAGGCGCGGCAGGCCGCGATCGCCGACGCGCTGGTCCGGGCCCGGGAGTACGCCGAGGCGCTCGGCGCCCGGGTGATCGCGTTGCGGGAGCTGTCCGACACCGGGATGAGCGCCGGCCCGCCGATGATGGTCAAGGCGGCGTACACGCGCTCCGGCGAGCAACCGGAGCTGGAGCTGGACCCGGCACCGCAGCCGGTGCACGCGGCGGTCGAGGCGCGGTTCACCATCAGCGAGCCGGTGCTGGGCTGATGCCGGCGGCGGAGACGCTCCCGCTCGACGAGCTGGTCGCCCGGGCCCGCGCGCTGGCCGAGGACGGCCCGCGCCAGTTGCTCGGCATCGCCGGGGCACCCGGGGCGGGCAAGTCCACGCTGGCGGAACGGATCGTGGCCGCGCTCGGCCCGGCCGCCCGGCTGGTCCCGATGGACGGCTTCCACCTGGCCGGGTCGGCGCTGGCGCGGCTCGGCCGGGCCGACCGCAAGGGCGCACCGGACACGTTCGACGTCAACGGCTTCGTCTCCACGCTGCGCCGGTTGCGCCGGCTGGAACCGACGTCGGTGTGGGCGCCGGAGTTCCGCCGCGACCTGGAGGAACCGGTCGCCGGGGCGATCGAGGTGCCGCCCGAGGTGCGCCTGGTGGTCACCGAGGGCAACTACCTGCTGCTGCGGGACGACCCGTGGGAGGAGGTGCGCACGCTCGTACACCAGATCTGGTTCCTCGACCTGGACGCGGAGCTGCGGCTGCGCCGGCTCACCGCGCGGCACGAGGCGTACGGGAAGTCGCCGGAGCAGGCCCGTGCCTGGGCACTCGGCAGCGACGAGGAGAACGCGCGGCGGGTCGTCGGCACGGCCGGGCACGCCGACCTGGTGGTACGCCTGGCCGACCCGCCGCAGGCGTGACGCCGGGGCCGGGTCAGCCGGTCCGCTGCCGCGGTGACGGCACGGTACGGCGCAGCAGCCGGGCCACCACCGCCCGCTCCCGGGTGAACTCCACCGCCTCGGGGTAGCCGCTGTGGCTACGGATGGGCGGGTCGGCCACCTCGCCGCCGGACGGGTGCAGCGCCTCCGGGTCGGTCACCGGCACGTCCCGCTGACCGGCGCTGACCTGCCAGCCCAGCGGGTCGGTGTCCCGCCAGAAGTTCGTCCAGGCCACGTGCCCGCCGGGCCAGGTGAGCGCGCCGGCCAGCGCCCGCAGCCGTTCCGGCCCGAAGTAGGACGGGAAGATCCGCCCGTAGAGCCGGGTGAGCTGGCAGCCGTAGGAGAAGAACCAGGTCCGCAGCCGCCACCGGCGGGGCAGTTGCAGCAGCACCGCGGCACAGATGACGGTGCCCTGGCTGTGCCCGGAGAGGATGACGCCGTCCATCCGGTCGCCGTGGTGCGGCGGCAGCGCCAGCAGCCCCGCCACCCGGGTCTGGAGTTCCGGTACGGCGCGTTCGGCGTAGCTGGGCGGCGCGAGCGGATGCGCGGCCCGGGGCCAGAACGTGCACACGTCCCAGATCACGCCGACCGAGCGGCGGACCGAGTCGGTCCGGTAGACGAGCAGCCCGAGCGCCGCCATCACCACCGGCAGCCAGCCGAGGATGGCGTCGCCCCGTTCGGCGGTCCAGTGGATGGCGGTCTGCCAGCCGGAGGGGGACAGCGGGCTGGGCCGTTCGCCGGAGAGCGCGGCGGCGCAGCAGAGGGTGACCAGGACCGCGCAGAACGCGGCGTAGCCGCCCATCAGCCGTACCGCGTGCTCGCCGACCAGCCGGTGCAGCGCCCGGTAGGTGCTGACGTCGCGGCAGCGCCGCAGGTCGTGCGCGGACAGGCCGGGTGTGGCGGCCAGCCGGGCGTACTCGACCCGGCGCAGGCGCTGCAGCAGGACGACCGCCCGGATCAGCAGCCCGATCAGCGCGGCCAGGCCGATCGCGCAGGCCAGCCCGGCCCAGAAGACGGCCAGTGGCGGCACGACGCGGCTCGGGCCGCTCGGTTCGGCGGACGCGTCGAGCCGGTCGCTGACCCAGTAGAGCAGCCCGGCGCAGTAGGCCACCGCCATCATCCAGCCGAACCCGGCGATGACCGCCGGGGCGCAGCCCCGCCAGGCCAGATCCGTGTACGCGCCGAGCGGCTGGGTCGGCACCGCCGGCCGCAGGCGGGGCAGGAACAGTCCGGCGGTGGCCAGCGCGACGGCCGGGCCGACGAGCATCCAGGTACGCAGTTGGTCCGGCGCGGCGGGCAGCGCGGGCAGGCCGCGTTCGATCCAGGCCGCACCGAGCGGCAGCAGCAGCATCCCCGCGCCGGGTCCGGCCAGCGCCCGGCGGCCGGAGCGGTTCGCCGCGGCGATGGCGAGCAGCAACAGCACCTGGTACGCGATGAGCCAGGCGATCGCGGTGTCGTACCCGGGCAGGGACCGGTCGGCGTGACAGCCGGCGGTGTCCGGCTGCGCGGCGCATCCGCCCGGCGGCCGGTACGTCGACAGCGGCTGCCCGGCCGCCCCGTCGGGGAGCAGCAGCAGGACGAACGAGCCGATCAGTCCGAGCGCGGTGAGCGTCGCGACCGCCGCGCTCCACCGGCCGAGCGGGGTGGCGCCCTGGCGCCGGCTCAGCCACGGCCGGGCGACCGCCACCACGGCGATCACCACCACGGCGGCGAGCAGCGCCACGGTGGGCCAGGCGACGGCGGCCCGCACACCGCGCGGCGGGTCCATGATCAGCACCGCGACGACCGGTACGGCGGCGGCGCTGACCGCCCCCGTGCACAGGTGCAGCACGGCGGCCCGGCGCAGTTGCCCCTCCCCGTTCCAGAACGTCGGGTCCTGGAGCGGGTTCTGCGGGGGCTCACGCGGGTCCGGTCGCTCGACCGGCTCCCCGCCCTCCCGGGCCGGTGCGTGGTGGTGCGGGTCGGCGGGCATCTGCGCCTCGTACTGGTAGGTGCGGAAGGCGACGAGCCCGATCGCGGCCAGCACGAGCAGTGGCAGCAGCAGCCCGAGCGCGAGTGCCCGGGTGTCCGCGCGCCACCAGGAGTCGCCGAGGACCTCCCACGGGCCGGGGAGCCGGCCGAGGCAGTCCGCCTCCACGCACTGCCAGCCGATCAGATCCACTCCGACGCCGGTCAGGGTGAGAACGAGCGTGCAGGTCAGGCTCAGGCAGAACAGGCGGATGAGCCAGGCGGTGATGCCGGACCGGCTGGCCCAGCGTTCCTGGTCCGGGTCGGGCGGGATGCCGGCGCGGGCGTGCAGCGCGACGTTCGCCAGCGCGAAAGGGAGCATCAGCGTCCACAGCGCCCGTTCCACGTCCCGCCGGGTCCGCGCGCCGGAGGTCAACTGCCCCCAGCTGTACGCCTCGACCGTGATCGGGTCGTCCCGGCCCGCGGTGCTCGACCGGTAGAAGCCGGTCACCTGACCACCGGCGACCAGCGTTGGTTGCGCACCGTCACCGTTGACGCCGGCGGTCAGGCCGAGCAGCTGATCCGGCGGGGTGTTGGAGACCCCGTGCACCCGCAGTTCGAGGACCCGTTCCATCGTGCCTCCCGGTAAACGCCCTACTACCCAGAGTGCGCGACGGGTCGGGAGTCCGCATCCGCTGGAACGGTGGTTCCCGCAGCTCAGGACGGTTGAGTGAGGCTCCTGATCGGGCGAGCGGGGTTACCCACCGCCACCACGTTGGCCGGCAGGTCGCGCGTGACCACCGCACCGGCGCCGACCACCGTGTTCTCGCCGATGGTCACTCCGGCCAGCACGATCACGCCCCCGCCGAGCCAGACGTTGTCACTGATGGTGATCGGCTGGGCCGACTCCCACTTCGCCCGGCGCGCCTCCGGCTCCACCGGGTGGGTGGCGGTGAGCAGCTGCACGTTCGGTCCGATCTGGACGTCCGCGCCGATGGTGATGCGGGCGACGTCGAGGAAGACCGCGTTGAAGTTGACGAAGGTGCGCGGGCCGATGTGCGTCCGGTGTCCGTAGTCGCAGTACAGCGGCGGCCGGACCCAGGCGTCCTCGCCGAGTGAGCCGAGCAGTTCGCGTAGGGCGGCGAGGCGGCCCGGCGGGTCGTCGGCGGAGCTGCGGTTGAAGCGTTCGCCGAGCCGGGCCGCGCGCTCCAGGTCGGCGATGATCGCGGGGTCGTCGGCGATGTACTGCTCGCCGGCCAGCATCCGGTCCTTCATGGAGGTCATCGCTCGATCGTCCCGGCCGGGCCGGGAACGGGGTGGTGGTTCCGTCGGATCGGCGACTTCCCGTTGCATACCCGGTATGCAATTCTTATACCCGCGTCGATGTGTCTCTCATCGATGAAACGTCCGACGAAGGAGGAAGGTTGCTCCGGAACCGCAGAAAGCTGACGGCGCTCGGCCTCGGCCTGGCGCTGGCGCTCGGCCTGCCGGTGCCCGCGCTGGCCGCCGCGCCCACGGCGCCGACCGGCCCGTCCGCCCGTACCGGGCCGTCCGCCCAGCCCGGCGCCCACCCGGTCACCGTCACCCTGATCACCGGCGACCGGGTCAGCGTCGCCCCCGGCGGCCGTGCCGCGGTACGCCCCGGCGCCGGCCGCGCCGGCATCCAGTTCGTGGTCGGGCGGGAGCGCGACCGGCTCACCGTGCTGCCACAGGACGCGCTCCCGCTGATCCGCGCGGGCAAGCTCGACCGGCGGCTGTTCGACGTGACCGGGCTGATCGAGGCCGGCTACGACGACGCGCGCCGCGGCACCGTACCGCTGCTCGTGTCGTACCGGCCGGGGGTGGCCCGGCGGACGGCGGCCCCGCTCGCCGGCGCCCGGGTGATCCGCGACCTGCCGGCGATCGACGGCGCGGCCGTCGTCGCCGACAAGGGCGACACCGGCGCGCTCTGGAAGGCGGTGAGCGCGGACCGCTCCGGCGCCCGGCTCGACGCGGCGGGGGGTGTCGACCGGATCTGGCTCGACGGCCGGCGGCGGGTGACGCTCGACCACAGCGTGCCGCAGATCGGCGCGCCGACCGCCTGGGCGGCCGGCTGGACCGGGAAGGGCGTGCGGGTCGCGGTGCTCGACACCGGCGTCGACCTCACCCACCCGGACCTGGCCGGCAAGGTCGCCGAGTCGCGCAACTTCACCGAGGAGGCGGACCCGGACGACATCGTCGGGCACGGCACGCACGTGGCCTCCACCATCGCCGGCAGCGGCGCCGCCTCGGGCGGGAAGTACCGTGGCGTGGCGCCGGACGCCACGCTGCTGTCCGGGAAGGTCTGCGAGGTCTACGGCTGCACCGAGTCGGCCATCCTGGCCGGCATGCAGTGGGCCGCGGCCGAGCAGCACGCCACGGTGGTCAACATGAGCCTCAGCGGCGGCGACTCCCCGGAGGTGGACCCGCTGGAGGAGGCGGTCGGGACGCTCACCGAGCAGCACGGGACGCTCTTTGTGATCGCGGCCGGCAACGACGGCGCCGACGGATCGGTCGGCTCGCCGGCCACCGCCGACGCCGCGCTCGCGGTCGGCGCGGTGGACCGGGACGACGCGCTCGCCGACTTCTCCAGCCGCGGTCCCCGCGTCGGCGACGGGGCGATCAAGCCCGACATCACCGCGCCCGGCGTGGAGATCGTGGCCGCACGGGCCGCGAACGGCCAGATCGGCGACCCGGTGGGGGACCGGTACGCCTCGCTGTCCGGCACGTCGATGGCCACCCCGCATGTGGCCGGCGCGGTCGCGCTGCTCGCCCAGCAGCACCCCGGCTGGACGCCCGGCCGCTACAAGGCGACGCTGATGGCCTCGGCGAAGCCGCACCCGGAGCAGACCGCGTTCCAGCAGGGCGCGGGCCGGGTCGACCTCGCCCGTGCGATCACCCAGCAGGTGACGAGCGAACCGGCGTCCGTCTCGTTCGGCGTGGCGACCTGGCCGCACACCGACGACCAGCCGATCAGCCGGACCGTCACCTACCGCAACGGCGGGAACGCCCCGCTCACGCTGGATCTCAGCACCGAGTTCACCGGGCCGGGCGGGCGGGCCGCACCGGCCGGCATGCTCACGCTCAGCACCTCCCGGCTCACCGTCCCCGCGGGCGGCACCGCCCAGGTGACGGTCGTGGTGGACACCCGGCTCGGCGGCGCCGACGGCTACTGGACGGGCCGCCTGCTCGCCCGCGCCGGCGACGCCGTGGCGGTGACCCCGCTCGCGGTCGACCGCGAGGTGGAGAGCTACGACCTGACCGTCACGCACCGCGACCGCTCCGGCGCCCTGACCGACGGCTACTACACGAGCCTGCTCGGGCTCGACGACGGCAGCTACCGCGACGTGTACGACGCCGACGGCGAGGCCCGGCTCCGGGTGCCCAAGGGCCGGTACGGCGTGCAGAGCCTGATCATCGTGGACGGCGACCAGGGCTGGTCGGAGGTCTCCTTCCTCGCCCAGCCGGAACTGGTGGTGACCGGGAACCAGCGGCTCGTGCTGGACGCCCGGCGGGCGAAGCCGGTGCGCACCACGGTGCCGCAGCGCGGCGCGGCGCCGCTGCTGATCGACTTCACAGCGGCCTGGGGATTCGACGACTACTACGCCAGCTTCGGGCTCTGGACCGACAAGTTCGAGGGCCTCTACTCGGCCCAGGTCGGCCGCAGCGTCTCCGACAAGGTGTTCGTCGGCTCGCTCGCCAGCCAGTGGGCCGAGCCGACCGCGCCCGAGCGCAGCCCGTACTTCTACGGACTGAACGAGCTGTTCCCGGGCCGCTTCCCGACCGGCTTCGTCCGGAACTACCGGCCCGCCGACCTGGCCACCGTCGCCAACCGGTTCGCCGCCGGATACACCGGGATGGACAACGAACTGGTCGTGTACCCGGAGCCCGACTACAACATGGGCGGCTCGGCGGTCATCCTGCCCGTCCAGGTGCCAGGCAAGCGGATCGACCACCTCACCACCAACCGGACCCGCTGGAGCGTCGAACTGGCCTTCGGTGAGCGGGACGAGGACGGCTGGTTGCAGCCGCGGGCGGTGCTGGAGTCCGGGCCGACCCGGTACCGGGCCGGTCACACCTACCGCGACGAGTGGAACAAGGCCCCGTTCGGCCCGTCGTTCCCGCAGCCGCGGTGGCCGGAGCAGGGCATCACCCGTACCGGCGACACCCTCGTGGTCTCGCTGCCGGTGCACAGCGACGCGGCCGGGCACCCGGGCGGCTCGCTGAACGACACCGAGCAGACGCGGCTCTACCGCAACGGCAAGCTGCTCGCCGAGTCGCCCTACCCGGGTTACGGCGAGTTCACGCTGCCGCCGGGAACGGCGAACTACCGGTTGGAGACCAGTGCGACGCGCGGCTTCACCGACCTGAGCACCGAGGTCTCGGCGAGCTGGACGTTCCGATCCAAGCGGGTTCCGGGTGACGTGCCGGCCCGTCTCCCCGCCATGGCGGTCCGGTTCACCCCGCCGCTGGCGGTGGACAGCTCCGCCCCGGCGGGCCGGACGTTCACCGTGCCGGTGACGGTGCAGCGCCAGCCCGGCGCGCCGTCCGGCCGGGTCGTGGCGCTCACCGTCGACGTCTCGTACGACGGCGGGAAGACCTGGCGCAAGGCGGCGCTGAAGAAGCAGGGCGGGGCGTGGACGGCCACCGTCCGGCACCCGGCCGGCCCGGGGTACGCGTCACTGCGGGCCACCGCCCGTGACGACGCCGGCAACACCGTGACCCAGCGGATCATCCAGGCGTACCGCCTGCGGTGAGCCGGCCGTCCGGGTCCGCGCGGTGAGCGCGGACCCGGACGGGGGTACGACTCAGTCGTTGGCGTGCAGCGCGGCGTTGAGCGTGATGCCCTGGCCGGTGCGGGGCTTCGCCTCCAGCGCGCCGGTCACCGAGTTGCGCCAGAACAGCAGCCCGTCGACGCCGGACAGCTCGCGGGCCTTGACCACCCGGCCGTCCGGCAGCGTGACCTTGGAACCGGCGGTGACGTAGCAGCCGGCCTCCACCACGCAGTCGTCGCCGAGCGAGATGCCGATGCCCGCGTTCGCGCCGACCAGGCTGCGCTCGCCGATGCGCACCTTGTCGGTGCCGCCGCCGGAGAGCGTGCCCATGATCGAGGCGCCCGCGCCGACGTCGGAGCCGTCGCCGACCACCACGCCCTGCACGATGCGGCCCTCGACCATCGAGGTGCCCAGCGTGCCGGCGTTGAAGTTGCAGAAGCCCTCGTGCATCACGGTGGTGCCGGCGGCCAGGTGCGCGCCGAGCCGGACCCGGTCCGCGTCGGCGATCCGCACCCCCGACGGCACCACGTAGTCGGTCATCCGGGGGAACTTGTCCACCCCGTAGACGGCCAGGTGACGGCCGGCCGCCCGCTCGATGACGCGCAGCTCGTCCACCCGCTCCGGCGGGCACGGCCCGGCCGACGTCCAGGCCACGTTCGCCAGCTTGCCGAAGATGCCGTCGAGGTTCAGCTCGTTGGGCCGCACCAGGCGGTGGGAGAGCAGGTGCAACCGCAGGTACGCGTCGGCGGCGTCCTTGATCGGGTCGTCGAGCGAGCCGATCACCGTGGTCACCTCGACCGTGCGCAACCCGGGCAGCGCCCGCTCGCCGATCGCGCCCGGAGGCAGGTCGAGCACGTCGGCACGGTCCTCGCCGGGCACCAGCGGCAGCTCGCCCAGGCCCAGCTTGCCGGTCGGGTACCAGGTGTCGAGCACCTGGTCCTGTGCGGTGACGGTGGCCAGGCCGATGCCCCAGGCGGATGGTGCGGACGTCACTGTGTCACCTCTCTGCTCCGGCGGCGGCGTCCGCCGCTGCTCGCGGCCGGGGGCGCGGCACGTGTCCCTCGCGCCCACCGAGGATGACGGTACCGTGCGAGACATGCAGAACCCGTTGACCCCCGAGGTCCTGGCCGATCCGGTGGCGCTCACCCGCGCCCTGGTCGACATCGAGTCGGTGTCCCTCAACGAGAAGGCGATCGCCGACTGCGTCGAGGAGGTGCTGCGCGGTGTGCCGCACCTGACCACCTACCGGCACTCGAACACCGTCATGGCCCGTACCGACCTGGGCCGGTCGCAGCGCGTGGTGCTCGCCGGCCACCTGGACACCGTCCCGCTCAACGGCAACTTCCCCTCGACCATGCGCGGCGACCTGATGTACGGCTGCGGCACCTCCGACATGAAGTCCGGGGTCGCGTTCGCGCTGCACCTGGCGGTGACGCTGCCCGACCCGCGTTACGACGTCACGTACTTCTTCTACGAGGCCGAGGAGATCGAGTCGAAGTACAACGGCCTCACCCTGGTCGCGCAGAGCCACCCCGAGTGGCTGGAGGCCGACTTCGCGGTGCTGCTGGAGCCGACGTACGGGATCGTCGAGGCGGGGTGCCAGGGCACCATGCGGGCGGTGGTCACCACGCACGGGGAGCGGGCCCACGCGGCGCGCTCCTGGCACGGGGTGAACGCCATCCACGGCGCGAGCGAGGTGCTGCGGCGGCTGACCACGTACGAGGCCCGCCGGGTGACGATCGAGGGCTGCGACTACCGCGAGGGCCTCAACGCGGTGCGGATCACCGGCGGGGTGGCCGGCAACGTCATCCCGGACCGCTGCGAGATCGAGATCAACTACCGGTACGCCCCGGACCGCGACCCGGCGGGCGCCGAGGCGCACCTGCGCGAGGTCTTCGCCGGCTTCGACCTGGAGGTCACCGACGCGGCGGCCGGTGCGCCGCCCGGACTGGAGAGCCCGGCGGCACAGGAGTTCCTGGCGGCGGTCGGCGCCGCGCCGATCGGCAAGCTGGGCTGGACGGACGTGGCGCGGTTCGCGGCCATGGGCATCCCGGCGCTGAACTTCGGCCCCGGCGACCCGAACCTGGCGCACCACAAGGACGAGCACGTCGAACTGACCAAGATCCGGGACGGCGCGGCGACGCTGCACCGCTGGCTGGCCCCGGCCTGACGCGCTGCGATCACGGGGCCCGCGCCCGCCTCGCGGGCCCCGTGATCGTCAGACGGTCGTCGTCAGGGGTGCTTCCGCCTCGCCGGTCTCGCCGGTCAGGTCGGACCGGTGGCTCTCCATCATCCGGGCGCGGCGGCGCTCGGCCACCACGTCACGGATCCGCCGCTGCATCTGACGGCGGATCCGGATCATCTCGCTGTTACTGATCAACGCTGGCTCCTCCCCCGAAGGCGCGTCGCCCGGGGTATACCGGGTATGTGAATAGTAAGACGTACGTGCGACCGAATTAGTTGCCCGGATCCCAAAGATTTCTCCGGCTCCCGGGCCTGCGCGCCGGGCCGGAGCCGCTCTACTACGGTGACCCCATGGGCGAGAGCAGGGGAATGTCGGCCGGGGACGGCCAGCGGGAGGAGCGGAACCGGGGAGAACGGCACCGCGGCGCGGTTACTCTGCGCAATCGGGCGATTCCGACGAGTACAGCTGATCAGCGGCTGCTCGACTCCCGGGGCCGCAGCGACTGGAAGACCAAGGACGCCTGGCGCGCGCTGCGGATCCTCTCCGAGTTCGTCGAGGGGTTCGACACCCTCGCCGACCTGCCCCCGGCGGTGAGCGTCTTCGGCTCCGCCCGCAGCAAGCCGGACAGCCCGGAGTGCCGGATGGCCGAGGAACTGGGCGGCGCACTCGCCCGGGCCGGGTACGCGGTGATCACCGGCGGCGGTCCCGGCGTGATGGAGGCCGCCAACCGGGGCGCCGGTGAGGCCGGCGGCCTCTCCGTCGGGCTCGGCATCGAGCTGCCGTTCGAGCAGGGCCTCAACGACTGGGTCGACCTGGCCATCGACTTCCGCTACTTCTTCGCCCGCAAGACGATGTTCGTCAAGTACGCCCAGGCGTTCGTGGTGCTGCCCGGCGGCTTCGGCACCCTGGACGAGCTGTTCGAGGCGCTCACGCTGGTGCAGACCGGCAAGGTGACCCGCTTCCCGGTCGTGCTCATGGGCACCGACTACTGGCGCGGGCTGCTCGACTGGCTGGGCGGCACCATGGCCGCCGAGGGCAAGATCGGCCCGTCCGACCTCGACCTGATCCGCCTCACCGACGACGTCAACGAGGCGGTCCGGCACATCGTGGAGGCCGAGGCGGTGCTCTCCGCCGAGCAGGAGGCGGTCCGCGAGGAGGCGGTCGCCCGGGTGGCCGCCGACCAGCGCGCCGCCGCCGAGGCCGCCCCCGAGGGCCCGGCGGGACGGAGCTGACCCGTGGCGAACGTCTGTGTCTTCTGCGCCTCCTCCCGTACCCTCGACACCCGCTGGCTGGCGCTCGCCACCGAGACCGGTGAGGAACTGGCCCGGCGCGGCCACACGCTGGTCAGCGGCGGCGGCTGCGTCGGGATGATGGGCGCCGTGGTGCAGGGCGCGCGGGCGGCCGGCGGTCGCACCGTCGGCGTCATCCCGCAGTCCCTGGTCGACCTGGAGGTCGCCGACCTGGACTCCGACGAGCTGCTGGTCACCGACAGCCTGGCCAGCCGCAAGACGCTGATGGACGAGAAGTCCGACGCGTTCGTCGCGCTGCCCGGCGGCCTCGGCACGCTCGACGAGCTGTTCGAGGTCTGGACCACCGCCACCCTGGCCCTGCACGCCAAGCCGATGGTGATCGTCGACGTGGACGGCTTCTACCGGCCGCTGCTCGACTGGATCCGCGGGCTCGGCGAGCAGCGGTTCCTCAAGCCGGCCGCGCTGGACCTGCTGATGGTCGCCGACAGCGTCCCCGCCGCCCTGGACCTGATCGACGCCCGCCTCACGTGACGCGCGCCCGGTCGGCCGCCCGTGCGTGATCGACACCAGTACGGGGAGCTGGTGGTCTCGGGGCCGGTGTGATGTGGCCGTTTCCCCGTGGTGGTGTTGATCTAGGAGTGTGATGCCGCCACTTCGCCGAAGTGGCGTGGACGTCGGGGGCCGGACGTGAGGGCGGAGCCCGGCAACGGTGCACGCTGCATGCGGGTGAGCTGGTGACGGGCGGGACGGCGGCCGGTTTCCGGGTGTCGTACCGGCGTGGTGGGATGTCGGTGATGCAGGCGTACCGGTTGGTGCGCCGGCCCGGCGGCGCGGGGGCGGGGGTCACCCACGACGCCGGGGCGGGGCAGGGGGTGGGTCGGCCCGGCGGGCCGGCCGAGGCGGAGCCGCGATCCGGGGGGTCAGCGGGCGATGCCGCGCACCCGCAGACCGCCACGCCACCCGGGAACGCCCTGTCGCACCCGGAGACCGCCGCGTCGCCCGGGAACGCCCTGTCGCAGACGGCGACCGGCGCGCCCTCACCCGGCAGCGCCTCGCCGCCGAGCGCGGCCGGGCAGGGCACGAACATCGGGCGCTGGGCCGATCCGGTGCAGGCCGAGGTGGTCGCGCACACCGACGGGCCGATGCTCGTCGTGGGCGGTCCCGGCACCGGCAAGACGACGACGCTCGTCGAGGCGGTCGGGGCCCGCGTGGCCGAGGGTGTCGACCCGGAGCGGATCCTCGTGCTCACCTTCGGCCGGCGCGGCGCCACCGAGCTGCGCCACCGGATCGAGGCGCGGATCGCCGGCGACGGACACCGGGTGGTCCGCGAGCCGCTGGTGCGCACGTTCCCGGCGTACGCCTTCGGTCTGCTGCGCCGCGCGGCGGCCGAACGCGGCGAGCCCTCGCCCCGGCTGCTCACCGGCCCGGAGCAGGATCTGATCATCCGCGAGCTGCTCGACGTGGTGGGGGATGAACCCGGCGACGACCCGGTCGGCTGGCCGGAGGATCTGCGCCCGGCGCTGCGTACCCGGGCGTTCGCCCAGCAGCTCCGCGACCTGCTGATGCGTGCCGCGGAGCGCGGCGTCGGCCCGGTCGAACTGGCCCGGCTGGGCGAGAAGCTGGGCCGCGCCGACTGGCCGGCCGCCGCGCGCTTCCTGCGGGAGTACGTCGCCGTGCTCGCCCTGCGCGACGTGAGCAACCGGGGCTCGGTCGCGTACGACCCGGCGGAGCTGGTGCGCGCCGCCACCGGCATGCTGCTCGACGATCCCGAGCTGCTCGCCGCCGAGCGCCGTCGGCTGGCCCACGTGTACGTCGACGAGCTGGCCGACACCGACCCGGCCCAGCTCGACCTGCTCGCCGTGGTGGCCGGTGGCGGGCGGTCCCTGGTGGCGTTCGCCGACCCGGACTCGTCCACGTACGCGTTCCGCGGCGCCGACCCGGCGGGCGTCACCACGTTCCCGCACCGCTTCCGCACCGCCTCCGGTGCACCGGCCGCGCAGGTCACGCTGACCACCTCGTACCGGGCCGGGCCGGAACTGCTCGCGGCCACCGCCCGGCTGGCCCGTCGGCTGCGCGGCCCGGCGGCGCACCGGCGGCTGCGCCCGCTTCCCGGCGCGCCCGCCGGATCGGTGGAGGTACGGACGTTCCGGTCCGCCACCAGCGAGTCGGCGTGGCTGGCGCACGCGCTGCGCGAGGCGCACCTGCTCGACGGCGTGCCGTGGTCCCGGATGGCGGTGCTGGTCCGCTCCACCGGCCGGCAACTGCCGTCGCTGCGGCGCGCGCTCCACACGGCCGGTGTGCCGACCGTCGTGCACGGCGAGGACCTGCCGCTGCACCTCCAGCCGGCGGTCGCGCCGCTGCTGCTCCTGCTGCGTTGCGCGCTCGAACCCGACCGGCTGGACGAGGAGTCGGCGGTCGCGTTGCTGCACTCGCCGCTGGGCGGCGCCGACCCGCTTGCCGAACGGCGACTGCGCCAGGGGCTGCGGGCGCTGGCGCTGGCCGGCGGCGACCGCCGTCCCTCCGGCGAGCTGCTGGTGGAGGCGCTGCGCGACCCGGCGGAACTGGCCACCATCGAGCGTCGCTGGGCCGCTCCCGCGCAGGCCGTGGCGCACCTGCTCGCGACCGCCCGGGAGACGGCCGGCCGGCCCGGCGCCACGGTCGAGGACGTGCTCTGGGCGGTGTGGCGGGAGAGCGGGCTGGCCGAACGCTGGGCCGGTGCGATCACCCGGGGACGCGCGGCCACCGGCGAGCACGAGACCGCCCAGCGCTGGCGGGCCGAGGCCGCCGACCGTGACCTGGACGCGGTACTCGTCCTCTTCGACGCGGCGGCCCGGTTCACCGACCGGCTGCCCGGCGCGCGTACCGAGGTGTTCCTCGACCACGTCCTCGGGCAGGAGCTGCCCGCCGACACGCTCGCCGCCGCCGCCGACCGGGGTGACGCGGTACGCCTGCTCACCGCGCACGCCGCCAAGGGCCTGGAGTGGGATCTGGTCGCGGTGGCCGGGGTGCAGGAGGGCGTCTGGCCGGACCTGCGCCTGCGCGGCAGCCTGCTCGGCTCGGAGCGGCTCGTCGACGTGCTCGCCGGTCGCGCCGACGGCGCCGGGCTGCGGGCCAGCCTGGTCGGGCAGACGTCGGCGCTGCTGGACGAGGAGCGGCGGCTGTTCCACGTGGCGATCAGCCGGGCGCGACGGCGGCTGCTGGTCACCGCTGTCGCGTCCGCGGCGGTCGGCGGGGACGACCACGAGGAGCAGCCGAGCCGCTTCCTGCACGAACTCGCCGCCGCCGACCCACCCGCCACCGGCGGAACCGGCCCGGCTCCGACCGGCCCGAACCCGAACGGTCCGGCTCCGAACGGAAACAGCCCGACCGGCCCGGCTGACCGGGCTGGGAACGCCGCGAACGGTCCGAACCCGACCGGCCCGGAGCACGCCGCGCCGGACGGCCCGGCCCCGGCCGGCTCCGGCCCGGCCGGGAACGGTCCGGCGGGCCAGGTCACGCGCGGGCGAGCCGCGGACGGGCCGGTGCCGCACGGGGACGACCATCCGCAGGACGGGCCGCCCGCGGCGCTTCCGGTCACCCTGCCGCCGCGTGGGCTCACCCTGTCCGCGCTGGTGGCGGAGCTGCGTACCGCCGTCACCGACCCGGCCACGCCGATCACCCGGCGGCACGCGGCGGCGGGTGAGCTGGCGCGGCTGGCCGCCGCCGGGGTGCCCGGCGCGCACCCGGACGACTGGTGGGGGTTGCGCGGCCTCTCCGACGACCGGCCGCTGGTCGACGAGGGCGAGCCGGTGCGGGTCACCCCGTCGGCCATGGAGAGCGCGTTGCGGTGCAGCCTGCGCTGGCTGCTCGAACGGCACGGCGGCAGCGGGCCGGCGAGCGCCGCGCAGGGCGTCGGCAACCTGGTGCACGCCGCGGCGATGCTGGCCGAGGACGCCAGCGTCGACCGGGAGGCGTTGCTGGAGTACGTGGCGGCCCGGTTCGACGCGATCGAGCTGGCCGCGCGGTGGATGGCCGGCCCGGAGCGGCAGCGCGCCGAGGCGATGGTGGACAAGCTGCTGCGCTGGCTGGCCGGCAACCCCCGCCGGCTGCTCGCGATCGAGCACGAGTTCGCGGTCCGCCTCGACGACCCGTCCCGCCCGATCCAGCTGACCGGCCGGGTCGACCGGCTGGAGGTCGACGACGAGGGGCGGCTCGTCGTGATCGACCTGAAGACCGGCAAGTCGACGGCGGTCACCGAGCGGGAGGTGGCCGAGCATCCGCAGCTCGGGGCGTACCAGGCGGCGGTGGAGGCGGGCGGGTTCGCCGAGTTCGGCGAGGAACCGGGCGGGGCCGCGCTGGTGCAGCTCGGCACCGGCGCGCGGGACGCCAAGGAGCAGACCCAGGCCGCGGCCGGGGAGGGCCCGGAGGCCGGGTGGGCCACCGCGCTGGTGCGCCGTACCGCGGACACGATGGCCGCGTCGACGTTCGCCGCCGTGGCGAACTCCAAGTGCCGGGTCTGCCCGGTACGCACCAGCTGCCCGGTGTCCGGCCAGGGCCGCCAGGTCGTCGAGCCGCCCCCGGAGGGCTCGTGAGCGCGAGGAGTGAGCCGGTTTTGCGAGCCCCGCAGTCGCGAACAAGGACCGAGCCGTGAGTGTTCAGCCGGCGCTGTTCGGCGCCTCCGCCACGCCCGCGCCGCGTACCGCCGACGCCGGGCCCCGCTACACGCCGGTCGAGCTGGCCCGGCTGCTGCGGCTGCCCGCGCCCACCCGGGAACAGGCCGCGATCATCGCCGCGCCGGTGGAACCGCTGCTGGTGGTCGCGGGCGCCGGCTCGGGCAAGACCGAGACGATGGCCGCGCGGGTGATGTGGCTGGTCGCCAACTCCTACGTACGCCCCGAGCACATTCTCGGCCTCACCTTCACCCGTAAGGCGGCAGGCGAGCTGGCACACCGGGTCCGGACCCGCCTCGACCAGCTCATCCGGCGGCTCGGCCGGCAGGGGCGGGATCCGCACGACGACCCGCTGGCGGGCGAGCCGACCGTGTCCACGTACCACTCGTACGCCGGGCGGATCGTCACCGAGCACGGCTTGCGCGCCGGGTACGAGCCGACCACCCGGCTGCTCACCGAGGCGTCCCGCTGGCAGCTGGTCGACCTGCTGGTGCGCAACTACGACGGCGACATGTCCGAGGTGGACCGGATGCCGTCGACCATCACCGACGCCGTGCTGGCGCTCGCCGGTGAGCTGGACGAGCACCTGGTCGACCCGGACGAGCTGGCCGCCTGGACCGGCCGGTTCTTCGCCGACGTGCAGTCCCGGCCCGGCCGGGTCTACGCCGACGTGCGCAAGGCGCTCCAGCTCCAGCGGACCCGGCTGAAGCTGCTGCCGCTGGTGCGCGCGTACGCCCGGCGCAAGGACGACTTCGAGGCGATGGACTTCGCCGACCAGCTCGCCCGCGCGGCCCGGGTGGCCCGCGACCACCCCGGCGTGGGCGTGATCGAGCGGGACCGGTTCCGGGTGGTGCTGCTCGACGAGTACCAGGACACCAGCCACGCCCAGGTGGTGCTGCTCAACGCGCTGTTCGGCGGCGGCCACCCGGTCACCGCGGTGGGCGACCCGTGCCAGTCCATCTACGGCTGGCGCGGGGCCAGCGCCGGCACGCTCGACCGGTTCCCGGCCGAGTTCGCCCGCACCGACGGCAGCCCTGCCGACGTGCTCAGCCTGACCACGAGCTGGCGCAACCGGCCGGAGATCCTCGGCGTCGCCAACACGCTCTCGGTGCCGCTGCGGGCGGCCGGCGCGCGGGTGCCGGAACTGCACGCCGCGCTCAGCGTCCGCGACCCGATCCCGCACCGCACGCCGGGCGGGCAGGCGGGCGGCACCGTGCACTGCGCGCTGCTGGAGACGTACGCCGACGAGGCCGACTGGATCGCGGACAGCGTGCTGGCGGCCTGGCGGGGCGCGGCCGGGATGCCCGGCGCGCTGCCCGAGCACATCCCGGCCGACCGCCGCCCGACCACGGCGGTGCTGGTGCGGCTGCGCAGCCAGATCCCGGCGATCGAGGCGGCGATGCGCGCCCGCGGGCTGCCGGTCGACGTGGTCGGCCTGGGCGGGCTGCTGGACACCCCGGAGGTACGGGACGTGGTGTGCACGCTGCGCGTGCTCGCCGACCCGACCGACGGGGCGGCGCTGCTGCGGCTGCTCACCGGCGCGCGCTGGCGGATCGGCCCGCGTGACCTGGTCGCCCTGCACCGCCGCGCCCGCGCGATCGCCCGCAGCCGCCGGGAGCTGACCGGCGACGAGGGCCCGGAGATCACCGTGGACACGCTGGACGAGGCCACGCTCGTCGAGGCGCTGGCCGATCTGGGGCCGGCGCAGGCGTACTCGGCCGAGGGCTACGCGCGGCTGCGCTCGTACGGGATGGAGCTGGCGCTGCTGCGCTACCGGCTGGACCAGTCGCTGCCGGAGCTGATCGCGGACATCGAGCGGACCATCGGGCTCGACGTCGAGGTGGCGGTCCGGGCCGGCCGGGACGGCGCGGGCGACGCCGGGCTGGCCCGCGCCCACCTGGACGCGCTCGGCGACGTGGCGGCCCGGTTCAGCGGCGAGACGCCCGGCGCGACGCTCGCCGGTTTCCTCGCCTACCTGGCCGCCGCGGAGGACGAGGAGCGCGGGCTGGCGCCCGGCGAGGTCGAGGTGGTGGCCGGTGCGGTGCAGGTGCTCACCGCGCACGCCGCGAAGGGCCTGGAGTGGGACGTGGTGGCGGTGGCCGGGATGACCCGGGGCGTCTGGCCGGGGCCGGTCCGCAACTCCGACCACTGGCTGGGCGGGCTGGGTGTGCTGCCGTTCCCGTTGCGCGGCGACGCGGACGGGCTGCCCGAGCTGGCTCTGCCGGAGGCGGAGGACCAGCGCGGGGTGGCGCGGGCGCTCTCCGACTTCACCGACGCCTGGCGGGCGCACGACGAGCGGGAGGAGCGCCGGCTGGCGTACGTGGCGGTGACCCGCCCCCGCCGGCTGCTGCTCTGCTCCGGCTACTGGTGGGGGGAGGGGACCAAGAGGTTCCGCGGCCCGTCGGTGTTCCTGCGGGAGGTGCACGACGCCTGCCTGGCCGGCGCGGACGGGCACGTGGTGGACGCCTGGACGCCCGAGCCGGCCGGAGACGCGGTGAACCCGACCACCGAGACGGTGCTGCGGGCCGAGTGGCCGGCCGACCCGCTCGGCACCCGCCGGCCCGCGCTGACCGAGGCGGCGGCGCTGGTCCGCCGGTACCTGGCCGACCCGGAGACGGCCCGCCGCGAGGCGGCAGTGCTCGCCACCACCGCAGCGGCGGAGGACGCCGAGGTGGCCCGCTGGCGGCGCGAGGCCGATCTCCTGCTCGCCGAGCGGGCGGAGCTGGCCCGGCAGGCCGAGGCGGTCGAGGTCGAGCTGCCCGGCCAGCTCTCGGTGACCCAGCTCGTGGCGTTGCGCCGCGACCCGGAGGCGCTGGCCCGGACGCTGCGCCGCCCGATGCCGACCGAGCCGAACCCGTACGCCCGGCGCGGCACCGCGTTCCACGCCTGGCTGGAGCAGCGCTTCGGCGCCGACCGGCTGCTGGACGTGGACGAGCTGCCCGGCGCGGCGGACGAGGACGCGGCCCCGGACGAGGCGCTCGTCGAGTTGCAGGAGCGCTTCCTGGCCGGCGAGTGGGCCGACCGGGTGCCGGTGGAGGTGGAGGTGCCGTTCGCCACCGTCATCGCCGGGGTGGTGGTCAGGGGGCGGATGGACGCCGTGTTCGCCCGCCCGGGCGGGCGCTACGACGTGGTCGACTGGAAGACCGGGCGGCAGCCGGCCAGCCGGGAGGCCGACGCGGCGGCGGTGCAGCTGGCGGTCTACCGGCTGGCCTGGGCGGAGCTGGCCGGGGTGCCGGTGGACCGGGTCGGCGCCGCGTTCCACTACGTGCGGGACTCCGCGACGGTCCGCCCGGCCGACCTGCTCGACGCGGAGGGGCTGACCGCGTTGGTGGCCGCCGTGCCGGAAATCCCGGGGGATCTCCCCGAGCGCGCGAATCCGTGATACGTTGGCTGGGTTGCAGTTTTGGTTTCCAGAGACTCTGTGTGCGCCTGGCGGATTGTGGCCCCAGGCGCTCTTTGTTGTGTCCGGAGTTCTCCGGGCGGGGCGACCAGCAGCGACAGGCACGCCGCGTATTCCACGCGCGGGGTGCTCCTCTCCGGCCCGCAACACGTGCGGGCCGACCGTTCCGTCAAGGAGACGAAACACATGGCAATTGGCACCGTCAAGTGGTTCAACGCTGACAAGGGCTTCGGCTTCATCACCCCGGACGACGGCGGCGCCGACGTCTTCGCCCACTTCTCGGCGATCCAGACCTCCGGCTACCGGAGCCTGGACGAGAACCAGCGGGTCGAGTTCGAGGTGACCCAGGGCCAGAAGGGCCCGCAGGCGGAGAACATCCGCCCGCTCTGATCTTCGGATCAACCGGTACCACCACCGCGTCCTCTCGGGCGTGGTGCACGGGCCGGCCCGCCTCTGCCGGGCCGGCCCGTCCCTTCGGTTCGTGCTTGTGACCACCGGTGACGCCGGTGACGCGCCGCTTCTCGGCGCCCTTCCTCGACACGTGCCGCCTCGAGGAAGGCTTTCCGCATGACCACGACCCTGCCCACGTTCGCCGCCACCGGCCTGGCTCCGGCGCTCGTCTCCGAGCTGGCCGCGCAGGGCATCTCCGCGCCGTTCCCGATCCAGGCGGCCACGATCCCGGATTCGCTGGCCGGCCGGGACGTGCTCGGCCGGGGCCGTACCGGCTCCGGCAAGACGCTCGCGTTCGGGCTGCCGCTGCTGCACCGTACGGCCGGACGCCGGGCCCGTCCGGGCCGCCCGCTCGCGCTGGTGCTCGTACCGACCCGTGAACTGGCCGCGCAGGTGACCGACGCGCTCGCCCCGTACGCCGCCACGCTCGGCCTGCGCTGCGCCACGGTGGTCGGCGGGCTCTCGCTGGGCCGCCAGGCGGCCGCGCTGCGTGCCGGCGCCGAGGTGCTGGTGGCCACGCCGGGCCGGCTGCACGACCTGATCGACAGGGGGGACGCCCGGCTCGACCAGGTGGCCATCACCGTGCTGGACGAGGCCGACCAGATGGCCGACATGGGCTTCCTGCCGCAGGTGACGAAGCTGCTGGAGCAGGTCGCACCGGGCGGGCAGCGGATGCTGTTCTCGGCCACCCTGGACCGGGGCGTGGACCGGCTGGTCCGCCGGTTCCTGACCGACCCGGTGACGCACTCCGTCGACCCGGGCACCGCCACCGTCACCGCGATGACGCACCACGTGCTGCACCTGGAGGCGGAGGACAAGCCGGCCGCGCTGGCGCACATCGCCGCCCGCGAGGGCCGCACCATCGTCTTCATCGCCACCAAGCACCGCGCCGACCGGGTGGCCCGCCAGTTGCTCTCCAAGGGCGTACGCGCGGCGGCGCTGCACGGCGGCAAGTCGCAGCCGCAGCGCACCCGCATCCTGGAGCAGTTCCGCGCCGGCCAGGTCACCGCGCTGGTGGCGACCGACGTGGCGGCCCGGGGCATCCACGTCGACGGGCTGGACCTGGTCGTCAACGCCGACCCGCCCACCGAGGCCAAGGACTACCTGCACCGGGGCGGCCGGACCGCGCGGGCCGGGGAGTCGGGCACCGTGGTCACGCTCGTCCTGCCGGACCAGCGCCGCGACGTCGCCCGGCTGATGAGCACCGCGGGCATCAACCCCAAGACCACGCGGGTACGCCCCGGCGACGGCGAGCTGACTCGGCTCACCGGTGCCCGGGAGCCGTCCGGCGTCCCGGTGACCATCACCGCGCCCGCCGCCGCGCACCCCGCCCCGGCGACCCGTCCCCGCCGGCGCCCGCGCCGCCGCTGACCGCAGCCCGCGTCCGACCGGCCTGAGTCGGGAATCAGCCGATGTTCGGTCGGCTGCCCGACTGTCCGACCGGAACCCGACGGCGATGCTGTCGGTCGGGGGACCGGTCGGGGGGTCGGCCGGACGCGGAGGGAGCGGTTCATGGCGGGGGACGCCGGCTCAGGCGGAGCACGGGAAGTGCTGCTGGTGCTCGCGGTGGCGGGCGCCGGACTGGCGCTCGCCGCGGTGGCCGCGTTCGGGCCGTGGCAACCGTCCGACGACGGCCGGCAGGACCGTGGTGCCGCCCGCAGCTTCACCCCGGGGATGAGCGCCCCGCACGTCCCGTAGCCGCCCCGCAAGGGGGCCAGCTAGGCCGCCGGCGCCGTGACCGGACGCGCGTCAGGGTGCCGTGGCCCGGTCGCTCAGCAGGTCGGCGAGCGTGGTCCGGTCCACCACCAGGGCGATCGCGCCGTCCACCGCCAGCCACACGTCCCGCAGGCCGGTGGCCACGCCGTGGTAGCCGGCCCGGTCGGCGGGAATGCCCCGCACGCTCGTGATCGCGCCACCCACCGCGCGCAGCACGTCGCCCACGCTGATCTCGTCCGGCGGGCGGGTCAGCGCGTACCCGCCCTCGGTGCCGCGATGGCTGTGCAGCAGTCCGGCCCGCCGCAGGTCGAGCAGGATCCCCTGGAGGAAACTGAGCGGGATGTCCTGGCTCTCGGCCAGGCTCGCCGCCTTGACCAGCTCGCCGCCGCCGGCCGCCGGGTCGCCGGTGGTCCCGGCGACGTCGGCGGCGGCGAGCATGGCCCGGAGCGCGTAGTCGGCGCGCGCGGAGATGTACACGACGTCAGTTGCCGGCCTGGTCCAGCACGCCCCAGCGGCGGCGGATCGCCTTGTCGGCGGCCCCGAACGCGGTGTCCACGAGCAGGCCCACCACCAGGATGACGATCATGATGGCCATCAGGCGTGGCGCCTCGCTCAGCTCGCGCGCGTACGTGAGCTGCGCGCCGATCGAGGTGCGGGTGGCGATGACCACCAGCAGCTCACCGGCCATCAGGCTGCGCCAGGCGAACGCCCAGCCCTGCTTGAGCCCGGCCACGATGGCGGGGAGCGCGGCCGGCGCGATCACGTACCGGTAGAGGTTGAGCCCGCGCGCGCCGAGGTTGCGGCCGGCGCGGACCAGCAGCGGCGGCACGTAGTCGACGCCGTGGATGACGCCGTTGGCGACCGACGGCGCGGCGCCGAGCACCACCACGAAGAAGATCGCCTGCTCGCTGAGCTGGAACAGCAGGATGGCCAGCGGGAACCAGGCGATCGACGGCATGGTCTGCAACGCGGTGATCATCGAGCCGAGCGCGGCCCGGAGCACCTTGACCCGGGCGACGCCCAGGCCGAGCAGCAGGCCGACGGCGACGGCCGCGGCGAAGCCGACAGCCGCCCGCCGGGCGGTCGTGGCCAGGCCCTCCCAGAGCGCCGAGCTGAGCAGGTACTCCCCGAGGTCACCGAAGACCACTGCCGGGCCGGGCAGCGCCCACGGCTCCTTCCACCCGGACCAGACAACCGCCTGCCAGATCGCCACGGCGAGCGCGAGCGCGGCGAACTTGGGCCAGGTGGCCGACCACAGGCGGCGTACCCGGGACGGGCCCTTCTCCCGGCCGGCGATCTCCAGCGCGTCGAGGCCGGAGATCTCCGCGTCGGCCCGGGCCGACGCGGACAGGGTGTCACTGGCCATGCCGGCCCACCTCCTTGCGCAGCCGGTCGGTGACCTCGGCGGCGATGGCCGAGACCTCCGGCGAGTCGATCCGCCGGGGGCGCGGCACGGCGACCTCGGTGGAGTAGATGATCCGGCCGGGCCGGCTGGAGAGCAGCACGATGCGGTCGGCGAGCCGGGCCGCCTCGCGGACGTTGTGCGTGACGAACAGGACGGTGAGCTTGCGCTCGGACCAGATCCGCTCCAGCTCGTCGTGCAGGATGTCGCGGGTCATCGCGTCCAGCGCGCCGAACGGCTCGTCCATCAGCAGCACCGGCGTCTCCAGCGCGAGCGTGCGGGCCAGCGCGACCCGCTGCCGCATGCCGCCGGAGAGCTGGTGCGGCCGCTTACGGCCGAACTCGGACAGGTGGACCGTGCGCAGCAGTTCGGCCACCCGCTCCTTGCGCTGGTCGCGGGCCAGCCCGCGCAGCTTCAGCGGCACCTCGACGTTGCCCTCGACGGTCAGCCACGGGAACAGCGCCGGCTCCTGGAACATGAGTCCCGGGTTGACGCCCTCGCCCAGCTCGATCGCGCCGCCGCTGGCCCGGTCGAGCCCGGCGACCAGGTTGAGCAGCGTGCTCTTGCCGCAGCCGGACGCGCCGACCATGCAGACGAACTCACCCGGAGCGACGTCCAGCGACAGCCCGTCCAGCGCCAGGACCGCCTGCTCGCCCTGGCCGTACACCTTGGTCACGCCGCGCAGCGCGACCGAGCCGGTCGCGCTGCGCGGGGTCGTGCTGGTCGACGTCACGGCTGGCTGACCTCGGCCTTGCCCTGCGCCTTGAGCACCTCGTTGAGGTACTTCAGGTCGTAGAGGCCGTTCAGGTCGACCGGCTGGGTGAGCCCGACCGCGACCGCGTGGTCCAGGCCGGTCTTCAGCGACGACGGGATCGGGTCGTTGGTGAACTCCAGCGTCGGCCAGGCCTGCTTGATCAGCTTGAGGTCCAGCGGCTTGCCGGTGATCTTGCCGATGTGGTCGGAGATGGCCTGCTGCGCCTCGTCCGGCTTGGTGTTGACGAACTCGTTCGCCGCGACCTGGCCCTCGACCAGCTTCTTCACCACGTCCGGGTGCGCCTTGAGGAACTTGGTGCTGACCAGCAGGTTGGTGATGACGAACTTCTTGTCCGGCCAGAGGTCGCGCTCGTCGACGAGCACCTTGCCGCCGGCGTTGATCAGCCGGGAGACGAAGGGCTCGGGCACCCAGGCGCCGTCGATGGCGCCGCTGCCGAACGTCTCGATCGTCTGCGCGTTCTCCTGCGGCACGATCTTGACGTCGCCGCCGCCCTCCTTGGTGGTCTCCAGGCCCTTCTCCTTGAGCCAGAAGCGCAGCGCCACGTCCTGGGTGTTGCCGAGCTGCGGGGTGGCGATCTTCTTGCCGCGCAGCTGCTCCACCGAGGTGATGCCGGGCTTCACCACGAGCGCGACGCCGCCGGACGCGGCGCCGGAGACGACCCGGACCGCCTCGCCCTTGGACTTGGAGAAGGCGTTCACGGTCGGGTTCGGGCCGATGTACGTGGCGTCGAGCGCGCCGGAGAAGACGGCCTCGATGGCGGCCGGGCCGGCGTTGAACGTCTTGGTGTCCAGCTCGACGTCGCTGCCGAGCTTCTCCTTGAAGATCCCCTTCTCCACGCCGACCACGGCCGGGGCGTGCGTGATGTTGGGGAAGTAGCCCAGGCGCAGCGTCACCGGGCCGGACGCGGCGCCGGCGTCGCTGTCGTCGCCGCAGGCGGCGGTGGTGCCGAGCGTGGCCGCGCCGACAGCGGCCAGGGCCGCGAGGGTGGCCAGGCGGCGCAGGGGAAGCCCTCTCATCGAATGTCCAATCCGCAGTATTCCTATTTAGTTGGTAGGAAGAGTGGGCCAGCGGCCTGGCGGCGTCAAGCCCCGTCTCAGGGCCGCGCTCCGCGACCTGGGATTTCCCGATAATTCCCACCTGTTCGGTGGAGAAGGCGTGACCGGTCGGCCAGCCGCCGGGACCGCCGTCCGGTGGGCCGCGGCACACCGGCGGTAGAGCCGGTACCGAGGCGCTAATGTCGATCTCGTGCCGACGCGGAGAGCGAAGATCCCAGCGACGAAGTACCCGGTCGAACGGTTCACCCTCGACAACGGCCTGCGTGTGGTGCTCACGCCGGACCGCAGCGCCCCGGTCATCGGGGTGGCTGTGGTCTACGACGTCGGCATCCGCTCCGAGCCCGAGGGCCGCACCGGGTTCGCCCACCTCTTCGAGCACCTGATGTTCCAGGGCTCGGAGAACCTGGAGAAGCTGGCCCACTTCCGGCACGTCCAGGGCGCGGGCGGGACGTTCAACGGCTCCACCCACCTGGACTACACCGACTACTTCGAGACGCTCCCCGCCAACGCGCTGGAACGCGCGCTGTTCCTGGAGGCCGACCGGATGCGCGGCCCCCGGCTGACCGAGGAGAACCTGCGCAACCAGGTCGACGTGGTCAAGGAGGAGATCCGGGTCAACGTGCTGAACCGGCCGTACGGCGGGTTCCCCTGGCTGACGCTGCCGCCGGTGATGTTCGACACCTTCCCCAACGCGCACGACGGCTACGGCTCCTTCGTCGACCTGGAGTCGGCCACCGTGGCCGACGCCGCCGACTTCTTCCGCCGCTACTACGCCAGCGGCAACGCGGTGCTCGCGGTCAGCGGCGACATCGACGTGGCCGAGGCGACCACGCTCATCGAGCGGCACTTCGGGGACGTGCCGGCCCGGCCCGCCCCGCAGCGGCCCGACTTCGCCGAGCCCGACCTGACCGCCGAGCGGCGCAACACGTACACCGACGCGCTGGCCCCGCTTCCGGCGGTGGCCGGCGCCTGGCGGGTGCCCGACCCGGTCAGCGACTTCGCCGGTTACCTGCCGTACGTGGTGCTGGCGGAGGTGCTCACCGACGGCGACGCCTCCCGGCTGGTCGAGCGGCTGGTGCAGCGCGACCGGTCGGTCACCAGCCTCGGCGGGTACCTCGGCTTCATGGGCGACCCGTTCGACGTGCGCGACCCCACCGCGCTGCTGCTCCAGGCGCACCTGCCGCCCGGCGGCGACGTGGACAAGGTGCTGCGCACCATCGACGAGGAACTGGACCGGCTGGCGACCGACGGGCTGACCGAGGGTGAGCTGGCGCGTACCCAGGCCCGGATGGCCACCCACCTGCTGCGCGACACGGACGCGGTGCTCGGCCGCGCGTTGCGGATGGCGGTGCTGGAACAGCAGCGGGGCGAACCCGGCCTGCTCAACGACCTGCCCCGGCTCGTCGGCGAGGTGACCGAGGAGCAGGTCCGCGCCGCCGCCGCCACCCTGCGGCCCGAGCGCCGCGCATCAGTCGAGGTCGTCGCCGGAGGTGGGCGGTGAGCGCGAGGAGTGAGCCGGTTTTGCGAGCCCCGCAGTCGCGAACGGAGATGGCCCAGTGACTACGACTACCGTCCGGCCGCTGCCGGCGCTGCGCCCGAACCGCCGCCTCAAGGTGCCCAAGCAGGCCGAGCGCACGCTCGGCAACGGCCTCACCGTGATCGCGGTACGCCGCTCCTCCGTACCGCTCGTCGAGCTGCGACTGTGGATGCCGTTCGGGCGCACCCACCTGGCCCGCGGCGGGATGCTGGCGCAGACCATGCTCTCCGGCACCGAGGCGCACAGCGCCACCGAGCTGGCGGCCGAACTGCAGAAGGTCGGCGGCGGGCTGACCGCCGGTCTCGACCCGGACCGGCTGATGCTCTCCGGCGCGGGCCTGGTCACCGGCCTGGACCGGATGCTGGAACTGCTCGCCGAAGTGCTCACCGGGGCCACCTACCCGGCCGACTGGGTGGAGACCGAGCGGGACCGCCTGGTCGACCGCATCCAGGTCGCCCAGAGCCAGCCGTCGCACCTGGCCCGCACCGCGCTGCTCAAGCGGGTGTACGGCCGGCACCCGTACGCGGTGCAGACGCCCGACCCGGACCAGGTCCGGGCGGTCCGCCCGGCCGCGTTGCGCCGGCTGCACGCCGAGCGGGTGCACCCGGCCGGCGCGGTGCTGGTGCTCGTCGGCGACGTGGCGCCGGAGCGGGCGCTGGACGCGGCCGAGCAGGCGCTGGCCGGGTGGCGCGGTGACGGCCACGTCGCCGAGCTGCCCCCGGCGCCGCCGCTGGAACCCGGTCCGCTGCTGCTGGTCGACCGGCCCGGCTCGGTGCAGTCCTCGGTACGCCTCGCGCTCCCCGCGGTGCCGCGTACCCACCCGGACCACGCCGCGTTGCAGCTCGCCAACCTGATCTTCGGCGGCTACTTCTCCTCCCGCTGGGTGGAGAACATCCGCGAGGACAAGGGCTACACGTACGGGCCGCACTCGCTCGTCGAGCACTCGGTGGCCGGTTCGCTGCTCGTCGCCGGCGCCGAGGTGGCCACCGAGGTCACCGCGGCGGCGCTGGTGGAGACGAACTACGAGCTGGGCCGCCTGGCGACTGTGCCGCCGAAGGCCGACGAACTGGAGCAGGCCCGCCAGTACGCGCTCGGCACGCTCCAGCTCGGCATGTCCACCCAGGCCGGCCTCGCGTCGCTGACCAGCGCGTACGCCGGCAACGGGCTGCGGCTGGACTTCCTCGCCGAGCACGCCGCCCGGCTGGCCGCCGCGACTGTGGACGACGTGGCCGAGGTGGCCGCCCGCTACCTGGCCCCGGCCCGCGCGGTCACCGTCGTGCTCGGCGACGCCGAGCGGGTGGCCGACTCGCTCGCCGCGCTGACACCGGTGCGTACGGAATCCGCATGAGCGGCGAATCCGCCCCGCCGCTGGCCCGGTCGACGCTCGACCGGGCCGCGCACCGGCGTACCGATCCGGGCTGGCTGACCGAGGCGTGGGAACGGGCCCGGGTGCTGGTGCTGGACTCCACCGCCGAGGGGCGGGCGCTGGTCCGGGGCGCGTCGACCCCGCCGGAGCTGGTCCTGGTCGGTCCCGGCGAACTGCCCGAGGTGCCCCGGTCGGTGCCCATGTTCCTCGGCGTCGAGCCGGACGGCGTACCCGTGTTCGCGGTGGACGGGCCGCTGCCGGCGCTGCCGGACACCCGTCCGGCCCACCTGCGCGAGGTCGGCCACCTGATGACCGACCGGGACGCGGGCCTGTTCACCACCGCGCTGGCACTGCTCAACTGGCACCTGCGGCACGGCTACTCGTCGACCACCGGCAAGGCGACGAGCGCCGACGAGGCCGGCTGGTCGCGGATCGATCCGGACGGCGACCGGGTCTGGCCGCGTACCGACCCGGCCATGATCGTGCTGGTGCACGACGGGGTGGACGGCCCGGACGGCCGCTGCCTGCTCGGCAACAACGCGGCCTGGCCGCGCACCCCGGGACAGCGCCGCTACTCCTGCCTGGCCGGATACGTCGAGCCCGGCGAGTCGGCCGAGGCCGCCGTGCTGCGCGAGGTCCGCGAGGAGGTGGGCGTCCCGGTCGAGGAGATCGCGTACGTGGGCAGCCAGTCCTGGCCGTTCCCCGGCTCGCTGATGCTCGGCTTCCTGGCCCGCGCCGACGCGGACGCGCCGATCCGGGTCGACCTGGCCGAGATCGCGCACGCGCGCTGGTTCACCCGCCGGGAGATCGGCGCGGCGCTCGCGGACGAGCCGGTGCCGGTGGGCGGGGGAGACCGGCTGGTCCTGCCGCCGCCGTCCTCGATCGCGTTGTTCCTGGTGCACCGCTGGCTCGACGGCCACTGCTGACCCGCCCGACCCCGTCGGGTTGGCGGGTTCCGGCTGGGGTCGCGCCAGTTCGGGGAAGTGGCGTGGTCGGGGCGGTGGGATGCAGCCACCTCCCCGAGCTGGCGAGGCTGGGAGGACACAGGCCGGGCGGACACAGGCCGGGAGGACGCGGCCCCGACCCGGACCGTCGTTGCCGCGACGGTCGCGGGCCGGGAACACGTGCCGTCGGGGCCGGGTGAGGCAGGAAAGCGGCGGGGGAGGCCGGTCCGGCCACGACGGACGTCAGCGTCCGGTCATCCACCGTCCCAGCGGTACGGGTGCCCGGGGGCGGGTTCCTCGATCGGCAGCACCTTGACCCGGTGCCGGCCCGCGCGCACGGCGCCGACCGCGGACAGCGCGCGGGCGAGCAGGAGTGCGGCGTCCCGGTCCTCGGCGTGGACGACCTGGCGGCGGGGTTCCGGCGTGCTCGTCTCGTCCCGCAGGCGACCCCCGCCCGCCCAGGCGGCGGCGATGTCGGCGTCGGCGACGGTACGGATCTCGGTGCGGACGATCAGGAACCGCATGGTGTCCCCCGGACAATCGGCGGTTACACGCTGGAACTTCCACGTCACTCCCGCGTCATGTTACGCCGATGTGTCCGCCCGGCAAGGGGAACGCGCCAGCTCGACCGATCGGGGGATCCCAGGTCAGCACCGTTGTCGGGGATGGACGCGCGAGGGGCCGCCGGCTCGCGCCGACGGCCCCTCGTGGTTCGCCGGATCAGTCCAGATCGAACTGACCGCTCTTCGTGCCGGCGAGGAAGCCGAGCCAGCCGGCCCGGTCGAACAGCAGGACCGGTCCGCTCGGGTCCTTGCTGTCCCGCAGCGCCACTGTGGCCGGCCCGGAGTCGAGCGGCGCGACCTCCACGCAGTTGGAGGTCTGGCTGCGGGTGCTCTTGCGCCAGGCTGCGCCGGTGAGCCGTCCCGACAGTGCGGTCGTGCTGGTGTGGATCTCGTTCATGGTGCTTGCTCCTGGTGAGGTGCTCCGATGGGACCGAGCGACGCCGGAGCGCGGACGGTGCCCGTACCGGATCACCGTTCCGTGGTGAGGCGCCCCGAGTCCCGGCGTCGCTGGGTCGGCGCCGTTGCCGACCCGTACGCCACCGTGGACTCGACTGCCGTGCCGGTCAGCCGTCCCGTCGCCTCGATCAACCAGGAGAGGGTGTCCGATGCGGAGAGTGCCGACGAGCATAGCCACTCGAACACCACTTTATAGCGATTTAGGGTGTTTACCTCGGTCGACATGACGTCGGTGAACCCACCTTCGATGGCGAGTGTCTCCGGATCGAGGGGATCGGCGAACCGGTAGACCGAGAAAGCGGTCGGCGGAAGGTACCAGTCACCGACCCGCGTGTCCCGCAGCAGCAGGCGCAGCGTCACGTTCGGCAGCAGCGCCATCTCGCACAGGTGGACGAGCTGCTCGTGCAGCACCTCCGGCGGCCCGGCCCGCCGGCCGAGCGCCGCCTCCTCCAGCACCGCCGTGTAGCGGGGCACCTCGGGGGAGCGGGTCAGCAGCGACTGGCGGGCCTGCCGCGCGCGTACCTCGGTCTCCGGATCCTCGCTCTCCGGGTCGCCGGCCTCGGCGGCGACCTGCGCGGCGGACATGATCCGGTGCCGGGCGTACCCGGGCGTCTGCAACAGCCCCGGCACCAGCACCGGGTTGTACTCGGAGATCTCCGCGCAGCCGGCCTCCAGCTCGGCGAAGGCGCGCTGCTGCTGCGTCATCACCGGGAAGTTGCGCAGCCAGCCGCGCATGTCGCCGGCCTCGTGGGTGATCCCGGTCAGTTCCGCGCGCTGCTCCTCGTCGGCGCCGTAGAGCGTCAGCAACACGTCCACGTCGTCCGGGTCGGGACGGCTGCGGCCGTTCTCCAGACGGGACAACTTGGATGCGGAGGCCCAGCCGATCCGCTCGATGACCTGGTCACCGGTCAGACCGGCCTGTTCGCGGAGCCGACGCAGCTCGGTGCCGAGTCGACGACGGCGCAGAATCGGGCCTGGTACGGCAGGAGGCACGGCGTCCTCTTTCCCGTCGACCGTCGCTTGACGCGACGGTAACTGTATGAAATTCGCCCCCCACGGTCAGTATGGACGGCGCGACCGGCGCCGGAGGTTCCGGCACGGGCGTGTCACGAGACAAAAAGAGGACTGTGGAGGGCGCCTTCACCGGCGCCCGCCCCCGACGCGCCCCTGGTGGCGCACCCCCGCCGGAGGGAACCGATGCGCACCGTCCTGCGCCGCCCCGACTTCCGCCTGCTGTTCGCCGCGCTCGTCGCGAGCATGGCTGCGGAGTCGGTCCTGCTGCTCGCCCTGGCCGTCTGGGTCAAGGATCTGACCGGTTCGGACAGCATGGCCGGGGCGACCATCTTCGCGGTCATCGCGCCGATGGCGCTCGCCCCGCTGGTCGGCTGGGTGGTCGACCGCTACCGCAGGCGACCCTTCTTCATCGCCGCCAACCTGGTCGCGGCAGTGCTGCTCGGCCCGCTGCTCACGGTCCGGGACCGCTCCGACGTCTGGGTGATCTACGTGGTCGCCGCGCTCTACGGACTCTCGTACATCACCCTCACCGCCGTGCTCAACGGACTGATCCGGCATCTGGTTCCGGCCGAGCTGCTGGCCGACGCGAACGGGCTGCTCCAGACCGTCCGGCAGGGCCTGCGGCTGATCGGGCCGCTGGCCGGGGCCGGTGTGTACGCCGCGGTGGGCGGCTGGCTGCTGGTCCTGCTGGCCATGACCGGCTTCCTGACCGCGGCGGCGGTGGTCGCGCGGCTGCGTGTGGAGGAGGGCACACCGGCGCGGTCCGGTCGCCGCGGGCCGTCCGAGCTGGGCGCCGGGCTGCGCCACCTGACCGGGGAGCCGGCGCTGCGCCGGGCGCTGCTCGGGTACGGGCTCGGCTCGCTGGTGATGGGCTTCACCGAGTCGCTGATCTTCGCGTACGTCGATCTGGGCCTGCACCGCGACGCCGCGTTCGTCGGCGTGCTGGTCATGGTGCAGGGCGTCGGCGGGCTGGTCGGCGGCCTGTTCTCGGCCGCCGTGGTCCGCCGGTTCGGCGAGGTCGGCGCGCTCGCCGCGGGCGTGACGTTCTTCGGGCCGGCCGCGCTGGCGCTGGCGTACCCCCGGTTGTGGCTCGGGGTGGTGGCGCTGCTGCTGGCCGGCCTCTCGCTGCCGCTGACCATGGTGGGGTTGAACACGCTGATCCAGCGGCGGACGCCGCCGCGGCTGCTCGGCCGGGTGACCGCCGCGTCGGAGGCGCTGGTCAGCGGGCCGCAGGCGCTCTCCATCGGCACCGGCGCGCTGCTCGTCGGCGTGTTCGACTACCAGCTGCTGTTCGCCCTGGTGGGGGCCGTCACCACGGCGGCCGGCCTCTACCTGTGGCGGGGCCGCGGGCTGACCACGCCGGTCGCCGGACCGGTCCGGATCCCGGCGCCCCGCAAACCCGCCGACGACGGCGTGCTCAGCCGGGGCGGGTCCTGAACGACGGCGAGCGGCCGCACCCGGATCGGGTACGGCCGCTCGTGGCGTCGCGGGCGGATCAGCCGGGCAGCGCGGCCAGGTGCTGCTTGACCTGCGTGATCGAGGGGTTGGTCAGGGCGCTGCCGTCGGCGAAGCGCAGCGTCGGGACGGTCTGGTTGCCGCCGTTGACGCTCATCACGAAGTCCGCGGCCGTCGGGTCCTGCTCGATGTCGACCACCTCGTACGCGATGCCCTCCCGGTCGAGCTGCGACTTCAGCCGGTGGCAGTAGCCGCACCACGGGGTGGAATACATCGTCAGCATGGTCTGGTCCTCCAAGGGGTGGCTCGCGCCCGGTCCGATCAGGCCAGGCTAATCGCTGCAACGTCACACGATGCTGGGATGATTCCCTGCTGTGGGCGTTCACTCAGCGGCGGAACGGGTGCTGGCCGGGCTGGATCCGGAGCAGCGCTCCGCGGTGACCGCCCCGGCCGGCCCGGTCTGCGTCCTGGCCGGCGCCGGCACCGGCAAGACCCGGGCGGTGACGTCGCGGATCGCGTACCGGGCGCTGACCGGCGACATCGCCGGCCGGCACGTGCTGGCGGTCACGTTCACCGCCCGCGCCGCAGCCGAGATGCGCAGCCGCCTCGGCGTGCTCGGGGTGCAGGGCGTGCAGGCACGCACGTTCCACGCGGCGGCGCTGCGGCAGGTCCGTTACTTCGCGCCCCGGCTGCTGGCCGGGCGGGCCATGCCGGAGCTGCTGGACAGCAAGGTGCGGGTGGTCACACTCGCCGCCGCCAAGGTCGGCCTGCGCGCCGACCGGGCCGCCGCGCGGGACCTGGCCGCCGAGATCGAGTGGGCCAAGTCGTCGCTGGTCGAGCCCGGGGAGTACGTCGTGGCCGCGGCCAAGGCGCTGCGCGAGACGCCGTACGAGCCGGCCCGGGTGGCGGACGTGTTCGACGCGTACGAGCGGCTCAAGCGCGGCAACGGGGTGATCGACTTCGAGGACATGCTGCGCGCCGCGGTCTGGGGCATCGAGGAGCACCCGGACGTGGCCGAGCAGGTGCGCAACCAGTACCGGCACTTCGTGGTCGACGAGTACCAGGACGTCAACCCGCTCCAGCAGCGGCTGCTGGAGGCGTGGCTGGGCGGCCGGGACGACCTGACGGTGGTCGGCGACGCCAGCCAGACGATCTACTCGTTCACCGGCGCCACCTCGTCGTACCTGGTCGACTTCCCCCGCCTGCATCGGGGCGCGACTGTGGTCCGGCTGGTCCGCGACTACCGCTCCACCCCGCAGGTGGTCGGGCTCGCCAACGCGGTGATCTCGCAGGCCCGGGGCGCCGAGGCGCGGCTTCGGCTGGAGCTGCACGGCCAGCGCCGGCCCGGCCCGGAGCCGGAACTGCGGATCTTCACCGACGAGCCGGCCGAGGCGAACGCGGTAGCCGCGCGCTGCCGGGCGCTGGTGGCGGGCGGCACCCCGGCGCGGGAGATCGCGGTGCTGTTCCGCACCAACGCGCAGTCCGAGGCGTACGAGAAGGCGCTCTCCGAGGCCGGCGTGCCGTACGTGCTCCAGGGCGCGGAGCGGTTCTTCGAGCGGCCCGAGGTGCGCCAGGCGATGATCGCGTTGCGCGCCGCCACCCGGTCGGCCGACCCGGGCACCCCGTTGCCGGCCGCCGTGGTCGAGGCGCTCACCGCCGTCGGTTGGGCGCCCGACTCGCCCCCGCCGGGTGGCGCCGCCCGCGAGCGGTGGGAGGCGCTCGCCGCGCTGGTCCAGCTCGCCGAGGAGTACGCGGCGGAAGCCGAGGACGATCCCGGCCTGACCGGGTTCACCGAGGAACTCGCCCGGCGGGCCGCCCAGCAGCACGTGCCCACCGTCGAGGGCGTCACGCTCGCGTCGTTGCACTCGGCGAAGGGGCTGGAGTGGGACGCGGTGTTCCTGGTCGGGCTGGCCGAGGGCACGCTGCCCACCACGTACGCGAAGACCATGGAGCAGGTCGAGGAGGAACGGCGGCTGCTCTACGTCGGGATCACCCGTGCCCGGGAGTGGCTCTGGCTGTCGTACGCCACCGCGCGCTCGCCGGGCGGGCGGGCCCGGCGTCCCTCCCGGTTCCTGCCCCAGCTCGACCGGTCCGGCGGCGGTGAGCGGGCCGGCGGCGCCGGGCCGGCGCGGCGGGCCGAGCGGCGCCGGCCGCAGGTGGTCTCGTGCCGGATCTGCGGCGCCACGCTGCTCGCCGGCGCGGACCGGAAACTGGGTCGCTGCCCGACCTGCCCGTCGGACATCGACGAGGAGCTGTACGAGCGGCTGCGCGACTGGCGGCAGCGGGTGGCGGGCGCGCAGAAGGTGCCGGCGTACGTGGTCTTCACCGACGCCACGCTCACCGCGCTGGCCGAGCGGAAGCCCGGCCGCACGGAGGAACTGGTGGCGATCGCCGGGATCGGGCCCCGAAAAGTCGGTCTTTATGGGGATACGGTGCTCGCCCTGGTGGCGGGCGCCACGGTGGACGCCGTCTGCCCACAGAAAACTTCTGAAAAGTAGCCGTAAATCGTTTGCCCTCGCCCGAGGGCGAGGAATAGCCTCATGACACACCTCGCGAGCGGCGCCGTTCTGGCTGCTCAAAGGGGATGAGTCCACGGTCGGCACGAGGAGAGTAGGGAGGTGGCACCAATGAAGATCTTCACTTATGAGCGTCTTGCGGCGATGCCGTCTGCCGTCGCTCCGCTGTCGGCTGTCCGGGTGGCCCTCGCCGCTCGACCGTCGGCTCCGCAGGTGCACCAGGTTCAGGTTCAGGCCGAGCTGACCCTGACCGTTGCGCCGATCGCCGGAGTCGAGGGGACCAGTGGCTTCGCGGGCAAGGGCATCGATGGCGCCAAGAAGCGCACGGATGTCCGCGGCGTTCCACCTCGAGGTAGACCGGTCTGATCCATCAGACCACCGGCTCACCTCGAGGCCGCGGAACCCGCATACCGGGATCCGCGGCCTCAGTTTTTTGTCCCGCCGAAGTACGTCGGAATGCGATCCACGAGATCGAAGTGAGAGAGAGGTGACCGGAGGATGAGTCTGGCGTTGGCCCCGCTCGACGTGAGCGTCGACGTGGAGGCGAACCTGCCCTGCCGGAAGTTCGACCCCGACCTGTGGTTCTCCGACTCGCCTGCCGAGCTCGAGCTGGCCAAGTCGCTCTGCGGGGACTGCCCGCTGCGCGTCGAGTGCCTGGCCGGGGCGGTGGAGCGAGCCGAGCCCTGGGGCGTCTGGGGCGGCGAGATCTTCGAGCGTGGCGCGGTCGTCCCGCGCAAGCGGCCCCGTGGCCGTCCGCGCAAGGAGGACCTCGCCCGTGACGCGCAGCTCCGGGTCGAGGCGGAGGCGCGACTGGCGGCCAGCGGGCTGTCCGAGTCGCGAAGCTCCGTCCGGCTGGCAGCCTGACACACCTACGTTCCGAGCCCGAACCGATGCCGGTGTCCCTCCACCGGCCGACCTGAGAGAGAAACCCTGATGCTGAACCTGCCGAACGGATTCGAGATGCAACTACTCCACGAAGCGTTGTCCAGGGCCCGAATGCGCCGGCCTCAGGCCGGTCGCACCAACACGAGCACTGAGGCAACCCGTTCCGCCCGTACCGTCGCCATGCGGAGTCGCAGCCAGTCGGCCCGCGACCTGGGCGTCCTGTAGAACGATCGAGTGAGAGAGGGGCGGTGACCGACAGGTCACCGCCCCTTCGCCGTGCTCACTCGTCGGCCCGTGCGCGCTCGCCGGGCCGCTCGTGGCCGGCCTGCGCTCAGGCCACCGGCGCGAAGCCGGGTAGCCAGCGTTCCAGGATCGACCGGTAGGACGCCTTCGCCTCCAACTGGCAGAGCACCCCGATCGACCCCAGCGTGACCCGGTGGATCATCAGGTACGACGGGGGCAGGTTGAGCTGCCGGCTGAGCTGGTAGGCGGGGGAGCGAGGGCTGGCCAGCCGGGTCGCCTCGCCGCGCAGCCAGGCCCGGGTGAAGCGGAACTCGTCCGCGGCGATCGGCTCCAGCATCGGACGCAGGAAGTCCAGCACCGCCGGGGCGTCGATCGACTCGGTGCGGCTGACGAAGCCCTCGGCACGCAACCCCTCCACCACCGCGTCGGCGTCCCCGCGCAGCGCCAGCGCCGCGATCCGGCCGATCGGCTCGGGCGTGCCCTGCGGCATCCGGGCCACCGCCCCGAAGTCGATCACGCCGAGCCGGCCGTCCGGCAGCAGCCGGAAGTTGCCCGGGTGCGGGTCGGCGTGCAGCAGCCCGGCCCGCTCCGGCGCGGACAGGTGCAGCTCGGCCATCAGCCGGCCGGCCTCGTCGCGCTGTTCCTCGGTGCCCTCCCGGATGATCTGGGACAGCGGGATGCCCTCCACCCACTCGGTGATCAGCACCCGCGGCGCGGCGTCGAGCACCTCCGGGATGAAGATGTCCGGGTCGTCGGCGTACGCGGCGGCGAACGCCCGCTGCGACTCCGCCTCCAGCTCGTAGTCCAGCTCCTCGGTGATGCGCTCGCGCAGCTCGGCCAGGAGCGGCTTCACGTCCAGCCCCGGCTGGATGGCCCGGAACATGCCGCCGAGCCGGGAGAGCTGCTTGAGGTCGGCCAGCAGGGCGTCACCGGCGCCCGGGTACTGGATCTTCACGGCCACGTCCCGGTGCTGTGGGCCGCCGTTCGGCCCGTACCCGGGGTCGCGCCAGATCGCCCGGTGCACCTGGCCGATGCTCGCCGCGGCGGCCGGGGTGTCGTCGAACTCGACGAACCGGTCGCGCCAGTCCGGGCCGAGCTGCTCGGCGAGCACCTTGTGCACAGTCGCCGCCGGCAGCGGCGGGGCGGCCTCCTGGAGCTTGGTCAGCGCCTGCCGGTACGGCGCGGCGACCTCCTCGGGCAGCGCCGCCTCGAACACCGACAGGGCCTGGCCGAACTTCATCGCCCCGCCCTTGAGCTGCCCGAGGACGCTGAACAACTGCTCGGCGGTGCGCTGCTGGATCTCGGCGGAGATGACGTCGGACGCGAGGCCGGTCACCCGCTTGCCCATGCCGAGGACGGTTCGACCGGCGAACCCGAGCGGCAGGGCGGCGAGTTTGGCGGTGCGGGACACGGCCCGGCGCGGGATGTCGGTCACCCGGCCATTGTTACCGACTCGGGGCCTCCGCTGCTGCCGTGCGGCCGGTAGCGGTCGGGGCCGACCGGATCGGGCGACGCCGGCAGCAACCGCAGGAGGGGTGCGGCGGCCACCGTCGGTAGCGGACCCGGCCCGGACCGCGGATCTCCACCGCGCCGCCGAGCGTCTCCGGCTGGGCGCCGTCGAGCTGGGCCAGCACCTCGGCCGTCGCGAAGGCCGCCGCGGCGAGCCCGGTGGCGGCGGCGCAGGCCCGCTCGCCCCGGTCGGCGGCGAGCTGGGCGGCGAGCGCGGGCCAGTCCGGATCCCGGTCGCCGCGGTGGAGGTCGAGGCAGCGCAGGCAGGGACCGACGGGCGGGCGGACCAGCGGACCGACCACCGGTACGCCGCCGCGCAGGTCGAGCAGCAGGTGGGGCTGACGCCGGCGGGCGTACCCGGTGGCGAGCAGTTCGGCCGGGCGGTCGACGCCGAGCTGCACCACCAGATCCGGTCGGGTCGGTCGGGACGGGCCGGTGACCGTTCCGGGCGCGCACCGCGCAAGCGCCGCGCGTACCGCCGGGGCCAGCGGCCGGCCCAGCTCCGCAGCGGTCAGGCCGGTCCCGACCAGGTCACCGGCGCCGACCGGGCCGGCCAGATCGGGTACGACGTGCCCGACCCCGGCCTGGGCCAGCGCGACGGCGACCGCCGAGCCGAGCCGTCCCGTGCCGGTGACCAGCACCCGGGCGGCACGGCGGCGGCGCAGCAGCCGGGCCGGTGTGCCGGGCAGGTCGGGCGACGCGAGCGCCAGCGCGGCGGCCTCGGCGGCCAGCCGGGCCCGGGCCGGGCCGGTGAGGTCACGGGGGAGCAGGGCCTGCGCCGGCACCACCAGCCCGGCGCCCCGGAGCGTGTCGAGCAGGGCGCGTGCCTCGTCGGGCGGAACCCGGGCGGCGCCCGCCCCGGCCAGCACGGCGCGTTCGCTGCGGGTGCCGTCGAGCAGGTCGAGCAGGCGGGCCGTCCCGGGCGAGGACATCTCCAGCAGCACCGCGCGGCCGGGTGGCTCGCCGAGCTGGAGCGTGTGCCGGTCGCGCCAGAGCCGGGTCAGGCCGGGCAGCAGGACGGGACGGACGAGCGGCGTCGGATCGGTCACGCCACTGATCGTGACCGTCTCCACGCGCTCCGTGGCTCGTTGTCCACAGGTGCGGCGAGCCGTGGCCAGCGTTGTCCACAGGATCTCGCCGGTTTTCCACAACTAGCCGGTAACTCTGTCGGCTACACGACGGGGGAGGACGGCCACCGGCCGTCCTCCCCCGTGTCTGCCGTACGGGTCAGACCTTGGCCTTACCCAGGATGCGGTTCACTGTTGTGCCGCACACCGGGCACTTGCCCTTGGCCATGTTCATGCCGGTCTTCGAGACCTCCACGTGCCCCTCGAAGTCCCGCTTCTCCTTGCACTTCACGCAGTAACCGTTGTAGGTCTGGGCCTGGTCGGCCACGGTAGCCTCCTCGTCTCGTCCGCCGGAGGTGTCCCGGCGGGTCTCCCTGCGGCGGTCCACGCGTGGCCCGGCGCCGGGGGGTTCTCCGCGGTCAGTCACCTGACCGTGGTTGGCGGACCCTACCCAGGTCTGGGCGGTTCCATGTCAGCTGTGCGCCGACTCTGTGAGCAAGTCGACGTCGAGAGTGTGCATGCCGAGTAACGTCGGATAAGTCAGTTTCGCGCGGACACGCCGGATGAATGCACCCAGATCCGCTTCGCGTGGCCCCGCCGACTGTCACTCGTCGTAGATCACTTAACGTGAACAGGGCCGGTCAGGTGATGGTCAGCTACCGTCGCAAAGAATTTTTTCCGGACTCCTGACAACCAACCGCCACTTTCCGGGCGCGTGTCGTCGTGTTGACTCTTGCGGAGTCCTGGTCAGTACGCATTAGCTTTCCATCGTGACAGTCAACCGAGGCTGCGCGGACCGGTAATGGCCGTGACGCGGAAGCCCGTCGTCGAGGTGCGGCGCAGCCAGCGTCGGCGGCGCACGGTGTCCGCGTACCGGGACGGGGAGCGCGTCGTCGTGCTCATCCCCGACCAGTTCTCCCGGGCCGAGGAGAGCGAGTGGGTCGACCGGATGCTCGCCCGGCTCGCCGCCCGCGAGGGCAGGCTGGCCCGCTCGGATGCCGAACTGCTCGCCCGAGCCGCCCGCCTGATCGACCTCTACCTGACCGAATACGGGTCGGCCGCCGCGCCGGCCAGCGTCCGCTGGGTGACCAACCAGAACGGCCGCTGGGGCTCCTGCACGCCCGCCGACCGCACCATCCGGATCTCGCACCGGGTCCAGGACATGCCCGACTGGGTGATCGACTACGTGCTGCTGCACGAGCTGGCACACCTCATCGTGCCCAGCCACAACGCCGAGTTCTGGGCGCTGGTGGCCCGCTACCCCAGGTCGGAACGCGCCCGCGGCTACCTGGAGGGCGTAGCCGCCACCGCCGCCATCCCGTGACCCCCGCCCGTCGCGGTCGATCATGAAGTTGGACCGGCGTTCCGTCCGCTTCGTCGCCGCCAACTTCATGATCGCGCGCGGGCCCGCGCGGGGGTGGGGTTAAGGTCGGCGAATGTCGCGACGTGTGGTGGTGGCGCTGCTCGGCCCGGTGACCTGGTCGCCGCCCGGAATCGACCCGGCGCGATGGCGTACCGCGCTCGCCGAGGACGTGGTCGACCTGCTCGCCACGCTGAACGAGGTGGAGACCGCCGTGGCGGTCACCGCCGGGGACCGATGGCTGGCCGACGCCGTGGTCTGGCCCGGCACCCAGGTGTACGAGGTGCCCGAGCCGACCCCGAACGCGGTGTTCGCGGCGCTGGCCGGGAAGGCGTCAGGACAGGAGCTCGCGGCCACTGCGGGCGAGGCGGCGGTCACCGGCGACCGGGCGGCCCGCTACGACCAGGTGGCGGTGGTGGTGGCGGACGCGCCGGACCTGCCGGGGCTGACGCTCGGCAAGCTGCTGCGCCCGCTCACCACCCGGCCGGTGGCGGTGGCCCCGGTCGAGGGGAGCGGAACCGGGCTGCTGGGGGTGGCGGCGCGGCTGCCCGTACCGGCGTGGCTGCCGGCGCTGGACCTGGACACGACCGAGCCGGCCGAGGTGCGGCGGGCGGCACCGAGCCCCGGGGACGTGGCGGTCACCGCCGGCTGGCACCGCATGCGCGGCCCGGCCGACCTGGCCGCGCTCGATCCCGCCGTCGAGGGCTGGGAGGCCACCCGAGCCCTGCTCTCCGGCCGCCCCGTCTGACCCCCCCCGCACGCCCGCACTGCCCGCGCGCTATGCCGCCCAGCTCGCCGATCTTGGAGTTGTGGCGCCCAGGATGTCCCGAGTGCGGCTTCTGCGCGGTGCCACAACCCCAAGATCGACGGGTGAGGCGGGGCGGCGTGGCGGGGTGGGGCGGGGTGGGGGCGCGGATGCGGACGGGCCCGCACGGTGAACCGTGCGGGCCCGTCCGGCGTGGCTGTCAGCGCTTGTCGTCGTCCTCGCCCGGGGACTTCTCCTCGGGAGCGCCCGGGGCGGAGAAGTCGAAGTTCGCCAGCTCGTCGTCGAGATCGGCGCTCGTCGTGGCGAACGCCTCCGGCGCGGCGAAGTCGTCGTCGGAGGGCAGCAGGTCCGGGTGACCCCAGACCGCGTCCCGGCCGGCGATGCCGCGGTGCTCGGTCAGCGCCGCCCACAGCACCGTCGCCTCACGCAGGCGGCGGGGCCGCAGTTCGAGGCCGACGAGCGCGGCGAACGTCTGCTCCGCCGGGCCACCCGCGGCGCGGCGGCGGCGGAACGCCTCGCCGAGGCGTACGACGTTGGGCAGGCGGTCACCGGCGGCGCTGTCGACGACGTGGCAGACCCAGCCCTCGACCAGGGCGAGCACGGTCTCCAGCCGGGCCAGCGACGCCTTCTGCGCGGGCGTGTCCTCGGGCGTGAAGATGCCCTCCAGCGCGATCGCCTGCATCGACTCCGGGTCGGTCGGGTCGACCCGGCCCATCGCCTCCTCGATCGCCTCCCGGTTGACCCGGATGCCCGCGGCGTAGTTCTCCACAGCGGTCAGCACGTGCCCGCGCAGCCACGGCACGTGCTGGAACAACCGCTGGTGGGCGGCCTCGCGCAGGGCCACGTAGAGGCGTACCTCGTCCTCGGGCAGCTCCAGGCCCTCGCCGTACACCTTGATGTTGGCGGGGACGAGCGCGGCGGTGCCGGCGGGGCCGAGCGGCAGGCCGATGTCACCGGCGGAGAGCACCTCGGCGGCGAGCGAGCCGAGCGCCTGGCCGAGCTGGCCGCCGAAGAGGGCGCCGCCGAGCGTGGCGACCATCGACTGCATCGGGCCGAGCTGGGCGCGGGCCTCCGGCGGCACCAGGTCGCCCATCGCGCCGACCATCCGGCTGGCCACCGGGTCGCAGAGCTTGCGCCACACGTCGAGTGTCTTGAAGATCCACTCGTTGCGGTTCCAGGCGACCGAGGTGCGGATGCCGGAGGGCCACGAGGTCGCCGGCTCCAGCCAGAGGTCGGCGATGCGCAGCGCCTCCTCGACCGCGTTGCGTTCGAACGGCGACACCGCCGGGTCGCCGGCGGCGGCGAGCTGGCTGGCGGCTACCTGCCGGGCGAGGTCCCAGTTGACCGGCCCGCTGCCCGGCGCCGAGAGCAGGTGCTGCAACTGCGACATGAACTGCTGCATCGCCGCGGGATCGTTGGGGTCTGGTGGTTGACCACCCGGGAGCGCGAAGCCGAACGGAATATCAGGCACGACCTCTACGGTACGCGGGCCCCGCCGCAGGTCGCGCCACTCGGCGTTGCGCTGAGGGCGAAGTCCGCCGGTCACCGCGCCGGACGGCCGGGTGCGGATCGGTACGCTCTGGCGCATGAGACGTCGCGGCGTGACCGTCCTGCTCGGTGCCCTGCTCACCGCCCTGCTCAGCGTCGGCGTGCTGAGCGTCCCGCTGCCGTACGTGGTTCTCGGCCCCGGTCCGACGGTGAACACGCTGGGCAGCGAGGACGGCAAGGAGGTCATCCAGGTGACCGGCCGCGCGACGTCCACCTCCGCCGGTCAGCTCCGGCTCACCACTGTCGGTGTGCAGCCGACGGTGCGGCTGCGGTCGGCGCTGGCCGGCTGGTTCTCCTCGGACGAGGCGGTGGTGCCGCGGGAGCTGGTCTACCCGCCGGGGGAGTCGCAGGAGGAGGTCGAGAAGCGCAACGCGGAGGACTTCCAGAACTCGCAGACCAGCGCCGAGACGGCGGCGCTGCGCGAGCTGGGCTACCCGATCAAGGTGCTGGTCAAGGCGGTCACGCCGGGCGGCCCGTCGGTCGGCGTGCTGCGACCCGACGACGTGGTCACCTCGGTCGACGGAGCGCCGGTGACGAGCGCGGCCAAGCTCACCGAGCTGATCCGGGCGAAGCCGGCGGGCACCGCGCTGAAGATCGGCTACACCCGGGGCGACACCCCGGGGACGGCCACCGTGACCAGCCGCGAACAGGACGGCCGGCCGCGGATCGGTGTGGAGATCGACCAGCAGCAGCCGCACCCGTTCACCCTCAAGATCGACCTGGGTGACATCGGCGGGCCGAGCGCCGGGCTGATGTTCTCGCTCGGCATCATCGACAAGCTGGAGTCGGCCGACCTCACCGGTGGGAAGATCATCGCCGGTACCGGCACCATCGACGACGAGGGTCGCGTCGGCCCGATCGGCGGCATCGCGCAGAAGCTGGTCGGCGCCAAGGACGCGGGCGCGAAGGTCTTCCTGGTGCCCGCCGACAACTGCGCCGAGGCGGTGCGCAATCCGCAGCCGGGCCTGCCGCTGCTGAAGGTCGCCACGCTGGGTGAGGCATTGAAGGCACTCGAGACGCTGCGCGCCGGGGGACAGCCGACGCGCTGCTGAGGCGGGGCGGGCGGCGGCCGGCGGGCGGATCGTGACGTGACCTTGACCCGACGTGCTCAGGAACACCCCGTACTCTTGGTGCCTGGTCGGAGCCGATCACATCGAGCGTGCGGAGCCAACAGTGGTCATGCGTAGCAGTCCCTTACCGAGGATGAGCCGGCGCGGACGCGTCACCATCGGTGTCCTGATCGGGGTGTTCATCTTGTTCACCCTCCTCGGGTGGGGCGTCAACGCCTGGACCGACTGGCTCTGGTTCGACGAGGTCCGCTACACCCAGGTCTTCACCGGCGTGCTCGCCACCCGCCTGCTGCTGTTCCTGGTGGTCGGCGCCGGCATGGCGCTGCTCGTCGGCGGCAACCTCTGGCTGGCCCACCGGCTGCGGCCCAAGATGCGTCCGCACTCGGCCGAGCAGGCCACGCTGGAGCGCTACCGGATGCTGCTGAGCCCGCGGCTCGGCACCTGGATCGCGCTCGCCGCCGCCGTCGTCGGGCTGTTCGCCGGTCTCTCCGCGCAGAGCCGCTGGGGCCAGTGGCTGCTGTTCCGCAACGGCGGCGACTTCGGCGTGAAGGACCCGGAGTTCGGCGTCGACGTCGGCTTCTACGTCTTCCAGCTCCCGTTCTGGCGCTACGTGCTCGGCGTCGGCTTCACCGCCGTGGTGCTGTCGCTGCTCGGCGCGCTCGCGGTGCACTACATCTTCGGCGGCGTGCGCCTCCAGGGCGTCGGCGACCGGATGACGAACGCCGCCCGCGCCCACCTCAGCTCGCTGGTCGCCGTGTTCGTGCTGCTCAAGGCCGTCGCCTACGTGCTCGACCGGCGGGCCATGCTGCTGGAGTACAACGAGGGCGCCAAGCTCTACGGCGCCGGCTACGCCGACGTGAACGCGCTGCTCCCGGCGAAGGAGATCCTCGCCTGGATCTCCGTCCTGGTGGCGCTGGCGATCATCGTGTTCTCCAACGCGGTGATGCGGAACCTGGTCTGGCCGGGCATCTCGCTCGCCCTGCTGGGCGTCTCCGCGGTGGCGATCGGCGGCATCTACCCGTGGGCTGTGCAGACCTTCGAGGTCAAGCCGAGCGCCCGGGACAAGGAGGCGCCGTACATCGAACGCAGCATCAAGGCCACCAGGTCCGCGTTCGGTCTCGACAGCACGAAGACCACGCCGTACGCGGCCAGCAACCTCGTTCCACCCGCCAGCCTCGCCACCGACACCTCCGTGGTGTCGAACATCCGGCTGCTCGACCCGCAGCTCGTCTCCGAGACGTACACGCAGCTCCAGCAGGTCCGCGGCTTCTACGACTTCGGTTCGAAGCTGGACATCGACAGGTACTCGGTCAAGGACAAGACCTCCGACTACGTGGTCGGCGTCCGTGAGATCAACTACGGCGAGCTGACCGACCAGCAGAGCAACTGGATCAACCGCCACACCGTCTACACCCACGGGTACGGCCTGGTGGCCGCCCCGGCGAACCAGGTGGTCTGCGGCGGCCAGCCGTACTTCGTCTCCGGCTACCTCGGCGAGAAGGCACAGGAGGCGTGTTCCTCGCCGACCGAGGAGATCCCGGCCCAGCAGCCGCGGATCTACTACGGCGAGCGGATGGAGGCGAGTGACTACGCGATCGTCGGGCAGAACGGCGACCGCAACGTCGAGTTCGACCGCCCCACCTCTACCGGTGGCGAGCAGTACTACACGTACACCGGTGAGGGCGGCGTCAAGATCGGCTCGTTCCCGCGCCGGCTGCTCTACGCGATCAAGGAGCAGGAGTCGAACTTCCTGCTCTCCGAGGCGGTCAACGAGAACTCGAAGCTGCTGTACGTGCGTAACCCGCGCGACCGGGTGGAGAAGGTCGCGCCGTTCCTCACGCTCGACGGCGACCCGTACCCGGCGGTGGTCAACGGGCGCGTGCTGTGGATCATCGACGGCTACACCACGGCGGCGACCTACCCGTACGCCGAGCGGGTCAACCTCCAGGCCGAGACGACCGACGAGCTGACCGGCCGGGGCACGTTCCAGCTCGCCCGGGAGAACGTCAACTACATCCGCAACTCGGTGAAGGCGACTGTCGACGCGTACGACGGCACGGTCAAGCTCTACTCGTACGACGACACCGACCCGGTGCTCAAGGCGTGGAACAAGGCGTTCGGCGGTGACCTGGTGCTGCCCAAGGGCGACATCCCGGCCGAACTGGCCGAGCACTTCCGCTACCCGGCCGACCTGTTCAAGGTGCAGCGCAACCTGCTGACCAAGTTCCACGTCACCGACCCGGGCGACTTCTACTCCGGCCAGGACTTCTGGCAGGTCCCGAACGTGCCGGACGCGCCGGACAGCGGGCAGAAGCAACCGCCGTACTACCTGTTCACCCAGTTCCCCGGGCAGGACGGGCCACGCTTCCAGCTGACCTCCGCGGTCACCCCGAACGGGCGGCAGAACCTCGCCGCGCTGGTCTCCGGGTCGTACGTCGACGGGCAGCCGAAGCTGGAGGTGCTGGAACTGCCGGACCAGACCCGGATCTCCGGGCCGACGCAGGTGCACCAGCAGATGACCAACAACGGCGACATCCGGCAGCAGCTCAACCTGCTCTCCTCCAACCAGGCGCAGGTGCAGTACGGCAACCTGCTCTCGCTGCCGTTCGCCGACGGCATGCTCTACGTCGAGCCGGTGTACGTGAAGAGCAGCAGCCAGGACGCGTACCCGCTGTTGCAGAAGGTGCTGCTCTCCTACGGTGACGGCGGCTCGTACGTGGTGCTCGCCAACAACCTCAACGACGGCATCAAGCAGCTCGTCGAGCAGGGCAAGCGGGCGCCGAACAACAACCCGCCGCCCGCCACCGACGACAACCCCACGCCGGACAACCCCACGCCGTCGCCGACCGCGGGCGACAACAACACGCCGCCGGTGAGTGGAGAGCTGGCCCAGGCGGCCGCCCGGGTGCAGACCGCGATCGCCGAGGTCAAGGCCGCGCAGACGTCCGGCGACTTCGAGCGGTACGGGCGTGCGCTGAAGGCGCTGGACGAGGCGATGAGCGCGTTCCAGCAGGCGCAGGCCGCGGCCGGCGGCTCGGGCAACCCGGCGCCGTCGGGCAGCGTCTCGCCACCGGCGCCGACGTCGCCCGCGCCGACACCGGGCGGCTGACGCCGAGCTGACACCACGAGCCCGTGGTCCGGGACCGCAACGGTCACCCGGACCACGGGCTCGTGTCGTCAAACGGACTCCCCGGCCGCAACCCCGGACCCCGCCGCGCCGTCAACAGTGCAGGTGAACGTGTGGGGCGGGAGGGCACATGCGGGACGCGGACAGCTTCGACGACTTCTACCGCAGCACGTCGGGGCGGGCCGTCCGGTACGGGTACGCGGTGGCGGGCGACCCGGCCGAGGCCCAGGATCTCGTGCAGGAGGCGTACGCCCGGGCCTGGCGGCAGTGGGCGAGACTCGCCGGCCATCCCGCGCCGGAGGCGTGGCTGCGGCTGGTGATCAGCCGGCTGGCGACCGACCGGTTCCGGCGGCTGCGCGGGTGGCGCCTCGCGGCCAGCCGCACCGGCCCGCCACCCGACGTCGGGCCGCCGGGCGAGGACACCGTGCTGCTGGTCGCGGCACTGCGGCAGCTCCCGCCCCGGCACCGGCAGGCGCTCGCCCTGCACTACCTGTTCGACCTGCCGGTGGAGGAGATCGCCCGGGAGGCCGGCGTGCCCGCCGGCACGGTGAAGTCCTGGTTGTCCCGGGGACGGGCCCGGCTGGCCGAGCTGCTGCCCGGCGTCGCCGCCGAGGAGCTGGAGGTCAACGATGTCGCGTGAACTGCACCGCTACTACCGGTCCCTCGCCGCCGACACCGACGAGCGGGTGCTGCCGGCGCCGGACCGGCTGCGCCGCAGCGCCGACCGCTGGGCCCGGCGCCGCGCCGCGATCACCGTCCTGGCCGCCGCCGGGCTGGTCGCGGGCACTGTGGCGGGGAGCCAGCTGGTGTTCGCCGCCGGGCCGGGTCCGGACCCGGTTCCACCCCCCGCGGGTACGCCCACGCCGCGGCCGTCGTCCGCCGCGCCCTCGGTCGCGCCGTCGACCGCCACGCCGTCGCCGTCCGTCGGCCGTACCTCCGGCTCGCGCGGTCCGGCCGTGACCACCACGCCTCCGGCCGCGGCGACCCCGACCACCATCCCGGACCGGGCGTTCTTCGTCCTGCCGGCCGCGAACGACGCCGGTACCGGCAACTACTTCGGCCCGGGACCGGTGCTGCCGGCGCTGTGCGGCGCGACGCCCGGCGACGAGCGGGTGGTGGCGCAGCGGGCCCGGTCGCTGCCGTACCGCCGGGCCGGCGCGCCGGCCGACGAGGTGCCGTCCGGCAACTACCGGCACAGCATCACGATCTACCGGCCCGGGGGCGCCGGCGCCGCGCTGGCCGAGCTGCGCGCGGCGGTCCGGGCCTGCCCCGAGCAGCCCGCCCGGGGTACGCCGCCGGCGACGGTGCGGCAGCGTCTGCTGCCCGACAGCGGGTACGGCGACGAGTCGGTGCTGTTCGAGACGCGGACGCCGTACCGGGACGCCAACGGCGATCCGAGCGGCGGCGACGAGGTGCACCTGGTGCGCGCGGTGCGCTCCGGCGACGTGGTGACGGTGCTGTGGGAGCAGGGCTGGGAGAGCACCTCGACCCAGCGCGCCCAGTTCGACGCGGACAGCCGCCGGGCGGCCGAGGCGATCCGGCGGTGGCTGGACTGAGTACCCGTTTTGCGCCTCCCCGGGTCGGTGCGCTACGGTTGTCGAGCCGACGCGGGGTGGAGCAGCTCGGTAGCTCGCTGGGCTCATAACCCAGAGGTCGCAGGTTCAAATCCTGTCCCCGCTACTCGTGACGAAGGGCCCCGGAGTTCTCTCCGGGGCCCTTCGCCGTTCCGGCCCGAGGCGCCCCGGGAACGGCCGGCGCCGGGATCGGGTACCCGGCTGATCTCCAGGATCGGGGTGCGATAAGCTGTATGAGCCGACGCGGGGTGGAGCAGCTCGGTAGCTCGCTGGGCTCATAACCCAGAGGTCGCAGGTTCAAATCCTGTCCCCGCTACAAAGGTTCAGGCCCGGAATCCACGGATTCCGGGCCTGAACTCATTCCGGCGCCGTCTCGGTGAGGGCGAGCAGTTCCGCGCGGGCCAGCCGGAGCTGCTCGTCCGTGACGTAGGCGGTGCCGATGCCGATGGCGATTCCCTCCGCGGCGTACCGGACGGCCCAGACGCGGCCCGGCGGCAGGCCGTCGGCCTCGAAGGCACGGTTCCAGCGTGCCGGGTCCTCGGGATCCACAGCGAGCACGTGCTCCATGCTGTCGACCCCGAGTTGCGCGAGCAGGCCGGTGGCGCTGTTCAGTTCCGCCAGGTACGCGCTGTCTCCGGTGAGGGCGCGCACGTACCCGCGGGTGAAGGCTCCGGGCCGGTCGTCGGCGGGGTCGACGTGGGCGTTCACCTCCGCCCAGAACCGGGTGATCACCTGCTCGACCAGGGCGGCGAACAGGTCCTCGCGGGAGGGGAAATGGTGCATCAGGCCGCTCTTGGTGACACCCGCCTCCTGGGCGATGGCGGCCAGGCTGACGTTGGCGCCGTGCCGGGTGACCACCCGTTCGGCGGCGTCCAGCACTGCTCGCCGGGTGCGTGCACGATCGCGGATCGGACGACGTTCAGTGGTCGACACGGACACCTCCACGGGACACGGGCTCGGAGGGAATGATCTTCCAGGCCACCACCGCGGCGCCGACCAGGATCACGGCGGCCACGAAGGTGGCGGACTGCATCGCCTGGGCGAAGGCGTCCTGCGCCGCGGCCACGACGCCGGGCGTCGGTGACCCGTACACGGCTGCGGCCAGGGAGTCCTCCGCCAGCGCCCGATCGGTGGCACTGACCCCGGCCGGGAGCGTCAGCGACGAGCGATAGAGCAGCCCGTGCAGCGAGCCGAGGACGGCGATGCCGAGCGCGCCGCCCAGCTCGTACGCCGTCTCGGCCACCGCCGACGCGGCACCCGCGCGCCGCTCCGGGACGGCGCCGACGACGGCGTCCGTGGAGAGCGTCATGGCGACACCGATGCCGAGCCCGATGACGGCGAGGCCGACGCCCAGGCCCCAGTAGCTCCGCAGGTCGACGCTCATCCCCATGACGGCGAGCCCGACGGCGGCGGCCATCAGTCCCAGCCCGATCGCGCGGCCCGCGCCCAGCCGCGCCAGCAGGACGCCGATCAGCGCCACCACGAGCACCGCGGCGAGTGTCCCGGGCAGCTCGGCGGCGCCTGCCTTCAGAGGGCCGAAGCCCCGGACCAGCTGGAGGTACTGGGAGAAGAAGAACAGCAGCCCCAGGAACCCGAAGATGGCCAGCACGTTGGCGGCCAGCGCGCCCGAGAACGCCGGCACCTTGAACAGCGAGACGTCGAGCAGCGGCACCGCCAGCCGGTTCTGCCGCCGTACGAACCACCATCCGGCCAGCAGCCCGGCCGCGGCTGCGGCCACGGTGAGGGCGTCGACCCCGTCACTGAACAGACGCTTGAGGGCGAAGACCAGCGGGACGATCGTGACGATGGACAGCGCCGAGGAGCCCACGTCGATCCGCGCCGGCGCCTCGCCCTTCGACTCCGGCAGCAGCAGCCACCCCGCCACCAGCGCCAGCACCATCACCGGCACGTTGATCAGGAAGACCGATCCCCACCAGAAGCGCTCCAGCAGCGCGCCGCCCACCAGCGGGCCGAGCGCGGCCCCGGCGGTCGCCCCGGCGGACCAGAGCGCGATGGCCCGGGCCCGCTGAGCGCGATCGGCGAACATCGAGCGGACGATCGAGAGCGTCGACGGCATCAACGTGGCGCCGGCCAGGCCGAGAAGGGCGCGGGCCGCGATCAGCACCTCCGGCGTGGAGGCGAAGGCCGCCAGCACGGACGCCGAGCCGAACCCCACAGTGCCGATCATCAGCAGCCGTTTCCGGCCGATCCGGTCGGCCAGGTTGCCCATCGTGATCAGGAGCCCGGCGAGCACGAAGGCGTAGATGTCCCCGATCCACAGGATCTGCGTGGCACTGGGCCCGATGTCCTCCGTCAGGGACGGGACCGCGAGGTAGAGGACCGTCCCGTCGATGGCGAGGAGAAGGACCACGAGGACGAGGACCACGAGGGCCGCCCATTCCCGCTTTCCGGCACGGGCCGGCGCGGGGTTGGAGCGCAGGGAGGAGGTCACCGGCCAACCGTAACAGTCCAAATGGACGGCTAATCGTGAGTAAAGCCACCCGGGCTGTGGCAGCGGCCCTTCGCCGCGTCCGGCGACATCCTTTCCGTCCGCCGTGCCCCGGTTGCGGGTCTCGGCGAGGATGGGGGCATGTCTGCATGGAACAAGTGGTGGGGCCGCCTGGGCGCGGTCCTCGGTACGGTCGTGCTCTCGGTGTTCGTGCCGGTCGCGGCCTGGGCGTCGTCGGGCACCGGCGAGATCGTGGTGGAGGCCGCGCGCCGGCGCTCCCGCGGCGGGTTCGGCTTCCTCGGCCTGCTCTGCTGCCTCGTGGTGGTCGGCGGCATCGTGCTGCTGGTGGTGCTGCTCACCCGTAACCGCCGCAACCGCCCTCCGCGCTGACCCCCTGCCCACCCCGCCCACGCCGGGCGGGGTGGGGCGGGTCACTCGGCGAGGGCGGCGTTCGCCTGGGCCATGAAGCGGGAGGTGGCGGTGCGGGCGCCGGCCCGCTTGCCGCGGATGCTCTCGGCCGCCTCGATCAGCAGCGTGCGCACCGCCGCGTGCCCCTTGGGCGGCGGCGCGGGCGACGGGCCGGCCAGGTCGTCCAGCTCGGTGCCGAGCGCGGCCATGCGCTTCTCGGCCCGGCCGGTCACCTCCGTGGCCACGAACGAGCGCACCTGCTTGCTGGCGTTCAGGCCGCGCTCGACGCCGAGGAGCCGGCCGGCCGCCACGTTCGTGGTCAGGAAGTCGAGCACGTCCACCACCGCGTCCGGGTGGCGGGTGCCCCGGAAACCGGCCCAGTACATCGACGCGCGCGGCCACTGGGCGGCGGGCGTGCCCGGGAAGGCGACCGCGCCCAGCTCGTCGTCGGTCAGGCTCTGCAACTCGGGCAACTGGTGCGACCAGGCGAAGGAGGCCGCGGTGTGCCCGGTGACCACGAGCTGGCGGGCCAGCTCGCCGCTGTCGGCCTGCTCGACCAGCGCGGCGCTCGGTGTGGCCCGGTCGAAGCGCGCCACCTCCCAGAACTCGAACCAGGCGAGCAGTTCGGCGGAGCTGAAGCCGAGCTGCCGCCCCTGGTACAGCTCGCTGCCCTGGCCGCGCAGCCAGAGCCAGAACGCCCGGTAGTCGCCGGAGGCGTCCATGGTGCCCGCGACCCGGTTGCCGGAGGCGCGCGTGACGCGGGCGGCCCAGGTCACGTACTCCTTCCAGGACATCCCGGTACGCGGCTCGGGCTGGCCCAGCCCGCGCAGCAGCCGGCGGTTGAACACCAGCGCGGCGCTCGTCTGCGCGGCCGGCACGCCCACCGTGCGCTCGTCCACCCGGCCGTAGCGGGCCAGCTGCTCCGGCACCTCGCGCAGGTCGAGCCGCTCGTCGGCGACGTACCGGGTGAGGTCGAGCAGGATGTCCCGGCCGGCGTACTCGGCGAGCAGGGTGTCGTCGATCTGGAACAGGTCCGGCGCGTTCCCGCCGGTGGCCTGGGTGGCGATCCGGTCGTAGTAGCCGCCCAGCCCCTGCCAGGTGACCCGGAAGCTGACCCGGGGGTTCTGCTGCGAGTACAGCCGCAGCGCCTGTTCGGTGGCCGCGGCCCGGCGGGCGCCGCCCCACCAGAACACGGACAGCTCGATCGGGCCGTCGTCCGCGGCCACCTCCTCCGGGCTGCACCCGGTGAGCAGCGGCAGCGCGCCGGCGGCGAGCGGCAGCCCGGTGAGCGCGCCGAGGAACCGTCGCCGGTCGAGCCCGGGACGGGGTACGGACTGCGGAGCGCGCACGGGTCTCTCTCCGAAGGTGGGGTGGACGGATCATTTCACCGGCCCCCGGCCGGGTGTCAACGCCGGGCGGGACGGCTGGTGGGCGCGCCCGGCGGCGCGCGCCCGTCATGGTGTACTAGCGCCGTGGAACTTCTGCACTCGGGCAAGGTCCGGGACGTCTACGCCGACGGCGAGGACCTGATCCTGGTCGCCACGGACCGCGTCTCCATCTACGACGTGGTGCTGCCGACCCCGATCCCGGACAAGGGCCGCCTGCTCACCGCGCTGTCGCTGTGGTGGTTCGAGCAGCTGTCCGACCTGGTGCCGAACCATGTGATCTCCGCGACCGACGTGCCGGCGGAGTTCGCCGGCCGGGCGATCCGCTGCCGGCGGCTGGACATGGTGCCGGTCGAGTGCGTGGCCCGGGGCTACCTGACCGGCGGCGGCTTCGCGGAGTACCAGCGCACCGGCTCCGTCTCCGGGGTGCCGCTGCCCCGCGGCCTGGTCGAGGCGTCGATCCTGCCCGAGCCGATCTTCACCCCGTCGACCAAGGCGCCGAAGGGCGAGCACGACGAGCCGATCACGTACGAGCAGGTGGTCGACAAGGTCGGGCCGGAGGTCGCGGAGCGGCTGCGGCAGATCACCGTCGACGTCTACCGGCGCGGCGCGGAGATCGCCGCCGAGCGGGGCATCCTGATCGCGGACACGAAGCTGGAGCTGGGCTGGGCTGCGGACGGCACGCTGGTCCTCGGCGACGAGGTGCTCACCTCCGACTCGTCCCGGTTCTGGCCGGCCGAGTCGTACCAGCCGGGCCGCGCGCAGTTCTCCTACGACAAGCAGTACGTGCGGGACTGGGCCACGTCGAGCGGCTGGGACAAGCAGCCGCCCGCGCCGGAGGTGCCGGCCGAGGTGATCGAGGCGACCCGGGCCCGTTACGTCGAGGTGTACGAGAAGCTCACCGGCAACAGCTGGGACTGACCTCGCGCGCGACCACCCGCTTCCGGGCCCCGCTGCTGCTGGCGCCGCAGCGGAGTGGGAGCCCAGCAGGTGCCGAATCCGTTGCCTCGTTCACGGTGCAGGTCGAACCGCGACCCGGGTCCGTGCCGTGCCGAGAGGCGCAGCACGGTGATTCGAATGGTCGCATCTGTCAAACCCATTCTGACGATTCCCCGAACCGCGACGGAAGGGCTTGCCGATCCGATGCGCAGCGTAATGAGACATTGACACCCCGCCATGTCCATGGCAGGCTTCGTGTCGGATGGCATCTCCACAAAAGACGGGGGAGGCAGATGGCCGGCCATGGCAGGTTGTCACGACGTTCATTGATCTCTGGATCGGCGGCTCTGGTGGCGGGTGCCGCCGGCGCGGCGGCTGTCGGTGCGGGTACCGCCAATGCCGCAGCTTCGACAAGCTCACCTGGCCGAGCCCGCATCGCCAGGGTGATCAGCAGCTCCGGCGGCGCGGCCGAGGTGGAGGTGTTGTCGTCCTCGGGGTCCGTGGTTGCCCGACACGTGGCGCCGGTGACCGGCTTCCCTGCCGGCTGGCAGCTCCAGCCGGGCGACCGGGTGATTCTCGCCGGCATGCTGGACGAGTCCAGCTCGGGAGCCGTCATGCCGCTCGTCGAGCCGATCCGTGGCCACCTCGAGGGCTCATCGGGGTCATCCGCTCGAATCGCCGGGCAAACGGTCAGGTTGCAGAATCCGGGAACGACGGTCTCGCGAAGCGCGACGTCCGAGGAATCGATCGCGTTCTGCGTCAAGAACGATGTGAACGGCGAACTCTCATGCGTGAGCGTGAAGCCGGTGTCTGCATTCGCGACGCTTCCGAAGAATTCCTAGACCGCCTCACCCAAGGACTTGTCAATGGATACGTTGGTTCCGCCTGCCCAAAACACAAGGGCGTCCGTCCAATCATCTGACTCTGGTCGGCTCGAACCGATGACTGACGGGCGCCGCGGCGTCCTCAAGTTCTTCGGCCGCGGAGGGCTCGCTATCGTCGCCGGACTGTCCGGCGTGTTCGCGGCCTCAAGACCCGCCGCAGCCGGCCTCGCGTCGCCTTGCTGCTCACTTGCCAGCAACACGAGGTGCAGTGGGTGCGACGAGAGGTTCTCCTGCAGTAAGGGTTACAAGAGGTACTGGTGGTGCCAGGCGGGCATGCGCATCATCGGTTGCGGAGAATGCCAGAGGGACAGCGGTACTTGCTGGCAGGGCGGTGTCTACTACTGCTCCATCTGGTGGGACGACGGCGCCGGGTGCGGATGACGGCATCGGCTGCTGATCGAGGCAAGAGGTAACAGCGTGGTTCTACTTTCGGCACTTGTTGCCTTTGCACTGACTGCCGTGTTCGTTGTCGGTGGGGTGGAGAAGCTCAGAGCGCAGTCCTCGTTCGGCTCGACATTGGCCGGCCTGGGAGTGCCGGACGTTCTGATTCCACCCCTCCGTGTCCTGGTGCCGGTCGCAGAACTCGGCGCGGCCGTCGGCCTGATGCTGTTTCCTGCGATGGCATGGCCCTCGGTTGCCGTGGCCGCTCTCGGCTTGGCTTTCGCCGCAGCCGGCATGCTGAGTCTGCGTGCCGAACAGCCCGTCGCCTGTTCGTGTCTGGGCGCTGCCACGGACGGACTGCTCGGCCGGAGGCAGATCATCCTTCTTCCGCTGTGGCTGGCGGCGGCTGCTGTGCTCGCCTTGTCCCCGCCGCAGTGGTCCGTCTCGCAGGGTCTGAATCTCCTGGCGTTGGCCGTCGTCGCCTCGTCCGGGCTGCACGCCGTCAAGGTCGTTCGAGCCTGGCGGAACGACGCGGCCTATCGGGCGGCCATCGAGGAGGCCGCGGAGTCTCGGGCTGACATTGTCGTCGGCCTCCACACGATTGAAGGGGTTCGATGACAATAGCCTTGTCGGTGGCCGTCGTGCTGCTGGGAGCGCTTCTCCTGCTGCTTCTCGGCTCGCAGGTCGAGATGTACCGGACCATCGAGCAACTTCGGGAGTACAGCGGTCTGGTCGACCGGCCGATCCCGCTCGATCTGCCGGCCGACCGCACGCCGAGCCGAGCCGGCCTGCCGACGGCTTTGGACACCGCGGTCCGGGGTGTCGTGCTTCTGCTTTCCGACCGATGCGGCACATGCCGCTCAATCGCCGCCTCGCTGGACGGCAGCGTCCACCCCGACCTCTTCCTGGTCGTCGAGCCCGGCCAGGGAGCAGACGGCGCCGGCGAGCTCGCGCTGAGCTACCGGCTGGATCCCGATCGGACTCTGATCGACCGCGATGGCAAGATCGCCGCCGGACTGGGGCTCAAGCTGACGCCTGCTGCAGTCGTCATCGAGCATGGGCGGATGACTCGCGCCAGTAGCATTCCTTCGATCCGGCAACTCGAACTCGTTCGCGCCTCAGTACGTGACGTCGGTGGCTCTCGGCAGGCTGCGGTGGCGCCGGAGAATGTATGACCGCTCCGCCTGATTTCGTCGTTCCGGCCATGGTGGTCTTGGCCATGACCGCGGGCTTCGCCCAGTTGTTCAGTCCTTGAGGCGTTTCATTCGTGGGGATGTTGCGTCCGCTGGCCCTCGGCGGCATCCCCCGAACCCCTCTGGTCCAGGGGGGGAACTCACTCGCTCACCGGTTCCGCGACGCAGGACTGCCGACGGCGGCGCTCTGCGCGGGATTCCTGGTCTCAGCGACCGCACTCTTCGGCATCGCGAACTTCGTCGGCATGGCCCTTGGCACGTACCTGCTTCCGGAGAAGGCACGCCTGGCAACAGCGCTGGTGTGCATCGGCGCGCTGATCGTGCTGGACGTCCTGGCGTTTCGCCGCCGCACGATGTGCCCGATCACCTTCCGCCGTCAGACCCCGAAGAACCTGGTCTTCCGCTACGGCAACACCAGGGGGGCGCTGATCTGGGGGCTGGACACCGGACTGGCCGTCACGACGTTCCGGATCTCCGCGGCGACATGGGCCTTGATCGTTCTCGGTCTGCTCAATGTCGCGCCCTGGTGGCAGGGCATCGCGTACGGTGTGGGATTCGGCCTGCCGATCGCAGCGGCCATTCTTTTGATGCCGCCCCGGCCCGACCGCGAGGACGGCACGTCGCGGGAGCCGCACTGGATCTCGGGGATATTGAACCGGCACCGTCGGTTCGCGCAGGTCGTCATGCTGCTCACCGCCGTCGCCGGGTTCGCGGCCGCTGCCCAGGCCGTCGCATCCTGAACCGCTGCGGGGCCGGCGCCTCCGGTGGGGCCTGGCGAGGCGGGCCACGTTCGGCGACCGAGCATGCGGGCAGCGACGCGGACCGACCCGGGGCGGAGGATTGGGCTAGTCGACCCAGTCGAGAGTGCGCCGGACGGCCTTGTGCCACTGGCGCAGCTCGCGCTCCCGGTGCGCCGGGTCCATCGTCGACTCCCACTGCGCGTCCGAGCGCCACTTCTCCCGCAGCGTGGCCAGGTCGGGCCAGAACCCGACGGCCAGGCCGGCGGCGTACGCGGCGCCGAGGCACGTCGTCTCGGTGATCCGGGACCGCACGACCGGCACGTCCAGCACGTCGGCGAGGAACTGCATGAGCAGCTCGTTGCCGGTCATCCCGCCGTCCACCCGCAGCCGGCGCAGCGCCACGTCGGAGTCGGCGTTCATCGCGTCCACCACCTCGCGGGTCTGGAACGCGGACGCCTCCAGCACCGCGCGGGCCAGGTGCCCCTTGGTGATGTAGCCGGTCAGCCCGGCGATCACGCCCCGGGCGTCGCTGCGCCAGTGCGGGGCGAACAGGCCGGAGAAGGCCGGCACCACGTAGCAGCCGCCGTTGTCGTCGACGGTGCGGGCCAGCTCCTCGACCTCGGGGGCGGTGGAGATCAGGCCCAGGTTGTCGCGCAGCCACTGCACAAGCGAGCCGGTGACCGCGATGGCGCCCTCCAGCGCGTACACGGCGGGCTGGCCCTCGATCCGGTACGCCACAGTGGTGAGCAGGCCGTGCCGCGACGGCACCGGGCTGGCGCCGGTGTTGAGCAGCAGGAAGCTGCCGGTGCCGTAGGTGCACTTGGCCTCGCCGGGCTGGAAGCAGGTCTGCCCGAACAGCGCCGCCTGCTGGTCGCCGAGCGCGCTCGCCACCGGCACTCCGGCCAGCACCCCCTGCGCGGTGCCGTACACCTCGGCCGAGCTGCGGATCTCGGGCAGCACGGCGGCCGGGATCCGCAGCGCGTCGAGCAGCTCCGGGGCCCAGTCGAGCGTCTCCAGGTCCATCAGCATGGTGCGGCTGGCGTTCGTCACGTCGGTGACGTGCCGGCCGGTCAGCTTCCAGATCAGCCAGCTGTCCATGGTGCCGAACAGCACCTCGCCGCGCTCGGCCCGCTCGCGCAGCCCGTCGACGTGGTCGAGCAGCCAGCGCAGCTTCGGGCCGGCGAAGTAGGTGGCCGGGGTCAGGCCGGTGCGGGCCCGCAGCCGCTCCTCGTCGTACGTCCCGGTCAGCTCGCGCAGCAGCGGGCCGGTGCGGGTGTCCTGCCAGACGATCGCGTTCGCCACCGGGCGGCCGGTCTCCCGGTCCCACACCACTGTGGTCTCCCGCTGGTTGGTGATGCCCACCGCGGCCAGCGACTCGGTGCCGATGTCGGCGCTCGCCAGCGCCTCGCGCACCACGTGCTCGACGTTCGTCCAGATCTCCTCGGCGTCGTGCTCCACCCAGCCGGGCCGGGGGAAGATCTGCCGGTGCTCGCGCTGGGCCACGGCGACGATCTCACCGGCCCGGTCGAAGACGATGCAGCGCGAGGACGTGGTGCCCTGGTCGATCGCGGCGACGAACTCTGCGGTCACGGCAGCACCGTACCCGCCGCGAGCGTCCACCGTCTCCCTCCGGCGGCCCGTACGATCATCAGACGTGCGTGACATTGCCGTGTTCAGCGGGTCGGCCCATCCCGACCTCGCCGCCGAGATCTGCGCCCACCTCCACGTCCCGCTGCACCCGGTCCGGGTGTCCCGGTTCGCCAACGACTGCCTGGAGGTGCAGTTGCAGGCGAACTGCCGGGAGCGCGACGTCTTCCTCATCCAGCCGCTGGTGCCGCCGGTGCAGGAGCACCTGGTCGAGCTGCTGCTCATGATCGACGCGGCGCGGGGCGCGTCGGCCGCGCGGATCACAGTGGTGCTGCCGCACTACGCGTACGCGCGGTCGGACAAGAAGGACGCGCCGCGCATCTCCATCGGCGGCCGGCTCGTCGCCGACCTGCTCACCTCCGCGGGCGCGGACCGGGTGCTGGCCATGACGCTGCACTCGCCGCAGGTGCACGGCTTCTTCAGCGTCCCGGTGGACCACCTGCACGCGCTGCGCGAGCTGGCCGCCCACTTCAAGGGGTACGACCTGAGCAACGCGGTGGTGGTCTCGCCGGACCTGGGCAACGCCAAGGAGGCCGCCGCGTTCGCCCGGATGCTCGGCACGCCGGTGGCGGCCGGCGCGAAGCAGCGCTACAGCGACGACCGGGTGCAGATCAGCACGATCATCGGCGACGTGGCGGACCGGGACGTGATCGTGCTGGACGACGAGATCGCCAAGGGCAGCACCGTGATCGAGCTGATCTCGCACCTGCGCGAGCGGCGGGTCCGCTCGATCCGGCTGGCCTGTACGCACGGCCTGTTCTCCAGCGGGGCGCTGGAGCGGCTGAGCGCGCAGGAGGGCGTCCTGGAGATCGTCTGCACCAACACGGTGCCGATCCCGGCGGAGAAGCGGGTGCCGACGCTGGAGGTGCTGTCGGTGGCGCCGGCGCTGGCCGAGGCGATGCGGCGGATCCACAACGGGGAGTCGGTGAGCGCCCTGTTCGCCTGACCGGGCGGGTCAGCCGTCCAGCGGGCCGGTGACGGGCTGGCGGGTGGCGAGCGCGGCGGTGATCCGGACGACTGTGCCGGCGTCGCCGCTCTCCACCTCCATCGCGTCGCTCAGCTCCCGGGCCAGCCAGAGGCCCCAGCCGCCGGCGGTGTCCGGCGCGGGCCGGTCGCGGTCGCGCAGCCGCCGTTCGCTGATGCCGGGCCCGTGGTCGGCGACCTCGCAGACCAGTTCGCCGTTCCGCTCCCAGAGCCGCAGCCAGCCCTGCCCGCCGCCGTGCCGGACCGCGTTGGTGATCAGCTCGTTGACCGCCAGCACGAAGTCGTCCAGCCGTTGGCCGGACAGGCCGGACCCGCGCGCGCAGGAGGTGACCGAGTGCCGCAGCCCGGTCACCTGCGCCTGGTCGAAGGCCGTGGCGAGAAGGAGGGAAGGTTCGATGGGCACAACCGTACGCGGTGCGGGGAGTTCTGCGTCTGTCATGACCCCGTCCCGACGATGCTTCTCGACGACTTTCGCGGCATTTCCACCGTACGTCAGGGTTTCTCGAGCCGCACCGCCCGGGGTGCCCTGGACCGGCTGTGACAGGGTGACGCACATGCCGTCGTCCTCCGGCCTCGAGGGCCCCTTCTGGCGATCGATAGCGGTGTTCCGCTTCGCCGCGCTCGCGTACGTCGGACTGGTCGTCCTGCGCGACGCGGACCGCTACGCGCACCCGGTCGCCGCGGGCGGCGTCCTGCTGGCGATGCTGGCGTGGAGCGGCGTGACGGCGGCCGGCTACGGCCGTCCGGCCGGGCGGCGCTGGCCGCTGCTCCTGGCCGACCTCGGCGTGGTGCTGGCGATCATCCTGGTCACGCCCTGGGTGGTGGGCCGCGCGGCGCTCGCCGCCGGAGTGCCGATGCTGACCGCCGCCTGGCTGGCCGGGCCGGTGCTCGCCTGGGCGGTCTCCGGCGGGCGGCGGCGCGGCGCGGTGGCCGCGCTGGTGCTCGGCGGCGCCGACCTCGCCACCCGGGACCGGATCAGCCCGTCCGCGCTGACCGGGGCGATCCTGATGCTGCTCGCCGGTGTGGTGGTCGGGCACGTGGCGCGGCTGGCGGTGGAGGCGGAGGAGCGGTTGCAGCGGGCGGTGGAGCTGGAGGCGGCCACCCGGGAACGGGAGCGTCTGGCCCGCGACATCCACGACTCGGTGCTCCAGGTGCTCGCGCTGGTCCGGCGGCGCGGCGCGGACCTGGACGGCGAGGCGGCCGAGCTGGCCCGGCTGGCCGGCGAGCAGGAGGTGGCGCTGCGGGCGCTGATCGGCCGGGCGGGCGCGCCGCCGGACCCGGCCGGGGACGAGCAGGACCTGCGGGACCTGCTCGACAGGTACGCCTCGGCCACGGTCGTGGTGTCCGCGCCCGCCACACCGGTGCCGCTGCCGGCGCGGGCCGCCGGTGAGCTGGGCGCGGCGGTCGGCGCGGCGCTCGACAACGTGGCCCGGCACGCCGGCGGGCGGGCCTGGGTGCTGATCGAGGACGAGGAGGAGACGGTGACCGTCTCGGTACGCGACGAGGGACCGGGCATCCCGGAGGGGCGGCTGGCGGAGGCCGCCGCGCAGGGGCGGCTCGGGGTGGCGCAGTCCATCCGGGGCCGGGTGACGGACCTGGGCGGCGAGGTGCGGATCGTGTCCGCGCCCGGCGCCGGCACCGAGATCGAGCTGGTCGTGCCGAGGAGCCGCGGGTGAGCATCCGGGTGATGGTGGTCGACGACCACCCGATGTGGCGCGAGGGTGTGGCCCGCGACCTCACCGAGGCCGGTCACCAGGTGGTGGCGACCAGCGGGGAGGGACGGCAGGCGGTACGGGTGGCCGCGGCGGCCCGCCCCGACCTGGTCGTGCTCGACCTCCAGCTGCCGGACATCTCCGGCGTCGAGGTGATCCGGGGGCTGCGCGCCGCGCTGCCCGACGTGCGGGTGCTCATGCTCTCGGCCAGCGGCGAGCCGCAGGGCGTGCTCGACGCGGTCAAGGCCGGCGCCACAGGCTACCTGACCAAGTCGGCCGCACCGGCGGAGTTCCTGGACGCGGTGCGCCGCACGGCGGCCGGCGAGCCGGTGTTCACGCCCGGCCTGGCCGGGCTGGTGCTGGGGGAGTACCGGCGGCTGGCCGCGACGCCGCCCGCCCCGCACGACGAAGCACCCCGGCTCACCGAACGGGAGACCGAGGTGCTTCGTCTGGTCGCCAAGGGGCTGTCCTACAAGCAGATCGCCGACCGGCTGGGTCTGTCCCACCGGACCGTGCAGAACCACGTGCAGAACACCCTGGGCAAGCTCCAGTTGCACAACCGGGTCGAGCTGACCCGGTACGCCATCGAGCGGGGCCTGGACGACTGAGCGGTCAGCGCGCGTCCGGCGGCCGGGTCTCGTGCACCGCCAGTTCCTCCGCGCTGGCCCCGCCACCGGCCGCGCCGGCGTCGTAGGCGACGTTGTCGGTCTCCTGGTCGGTGTGCGCGCCCTCGTCCGGCTCGACCAGCCGGCCCACCTGGTGGTCGGCGACGGTGCCGAGCTGGCCGTGGTCGTACACCGACACCGGGGAGTCCGGGTCCGAGACCGGGCCCGGGTCGATCACGTCGGCGTCGAGCTGGGCCTGCGCGGCGGCCTCCTCGCTGTCCGCCTCGGCGGCGATGTCCGGGTCGACCGGGCCGGCGAGCGGATCGTCGGCGGGACGCTCGTACTGCTCGCGCTGGAGCTTGTAGTCCAGCGACTCGCCGTCGAGCTGCTCCTCCGCCGTGGTGCCGAACTGGTCCACGGCGACCGGCGTGCGGTCACCGGGGAGCTGGGCCGGCTCGGGGCCGTCCGCCTCGCGCCCGGTCAGCACGTCGTCGTTGGCGGTGGAGTCGTCGTCGGCGGTGTCGGGCAGACCCTCCGCCTCGGGATCGGACACGGGGGTGGGGTACTCGTCGTCGCGCATGCTCGGGAACTACCCACTGCGCTCCCCGCCCTAACCGCGACCGGCCGGGTGGATCGGGAGCAACGGGGCGAAAGGGTACCTCAGTTGTGGAACGGTGCCTCGTCCTCGGCGTACAGCACGCACCACACCACCTTGCCGTCGGGCAGCGCCGTGCTGCCCCAGCGCCGGGCCACCGTGTCGATGAGCAGCAGCCCTCGCCCGCCCACCGAGTCCACCGGCACCGGACCGCCGTACGCGGGCCGCCCGGCCGAGTGGTCCCGGACGGCCAGGTGCAGCGCGCCGCCGCGCGGGGCCAGCCGGAGCGTCATCGGCGTGACGGCGTGTGCGACCACGTTGTTGACCATCTCGGTGACCGCGAGGCAGGCCGGCTCGGTCAGCTCCGGCAGCCCCCACCTGGCGCACCCGGCGGCGACCAGCACCCGCGCCTCGCGGGCCGCCTCGACCACCGGGGACAGCTCGGCGTCGAGCGGCTCGGGTGGCGCGTCCGGCGGCGGCCCGTCCGGATCGAGCAGCAGTTCGGCGGCGGGCCAGTCGGCGACCGCCCGGCAGACCTCGTCCAGCGCGTCGCGTGCCAGCGGATCGGGGATCCGCACCCCGGACAGGTCCACCAGCAGCAACCCCGGGCGCTGCCACAGCCGGGCGAGCAGCGCGTCCCGTACGGCCTCCACCTCGGCGGGGTCGAGGATCCCGGTCAGCCGGACCGTCGGGGAGGAATCGTCGGCCTCCACCAGGCAACGCGCATCCGTCGGCATGATCGCCCCATTGTGCACGTCGGTCCGCGCCCGCGCACCGGTCCGGTCGACGGGACTCACGGCCGACCACCCCGGGACCGGCGGCTGATCGCCGCCACCGTGCCGACAGCGGTGCCGGCGGCCAGCCCGACCGCCGCCGTCAGCCGCAGCACCTGACCGCGCCGGCCGGACCACCCGTCGGTCCGCTCCGCCGCCGAGTCCGGCGTGAAGACGGCGCCGGTGGAGTCGGCGCGTACGCCGGGGCCGAACTGGGTGCGCGCGGTGTACCAGCCCAGCACGCGCTCGGCCAGCGCCGGGGCGAGCCGCCACTGGAGCCCGATCAGCCGGGCCGCGCCGCCCGCGTACGCCTCCCGCCGGGGCCGGCGCAGCAGCTTGACGATGGTCTCGGCGACCATCTCCGGCGGGTACACCGGCGGCGGCGGGGTCAGTTCCCGGCCGGAGTGGTTCGCCGCGTGCCGGAAGAACGGCGTGTCGATGGTGGCGGGCAGCACGGTGCAGATCGAGATGTTCCCCCGGCCGGTCACCCGCAGCTCCTGCCGGACCGTGTCGGCCAGCCCGCGGATCGCGTGCTTGGTCGCGTTGTACGCCGACTGGTACGGCATCGCCACCTCGGCCAGCACCGAGGCGTTGTTGACCAGCACCCCGCCGCCGGCCGCGCCCAGCCAGGGCAGCGCGGCGCGCGTGCCGTACACGGCGCCGAGCAGGTTCACGTCCACCACCCGGCGGAACTCGGACACCGGGATCTCGTCGAACAGCCCCACGGTGCCCACTGCCGCGTTGTTGATCCAGGCGTCGATCCGGCCGAACTCGGCCACCGCCTGCCCCGCCAGCCGCTCGACCGCCTCCGGGTCCGTCACGTCGGTGGGTACCACCAGGGCCCGCCCGCCCAGTTCCCGGCAGAACGCCGCGACCCGGCGCAGCGCGGACTCGGTCCGGGCGGCCAGCACCACGTCGGCGCCCCGGCGGGCCAGCGCGTAGGCGGTGGCCGCCCCGATTCCGCTGGAGGCACCGGTGATGACCACTGTTGCGTCGGAGAGGCTGCGGGTCAGGGGCATTCTCAGGCGGTACCCCAGGGCGGGCCGGTCATGCCGATGTTCCGGTCGCGATCGGCGCCGGCGGGTGTACCGTCCGCGGGACGCCGCGGCCGGGCGACCCCGATCTGTCAGGTTTGGGCGCACCGGAGCTGGGTTAATGGGACGCTCTGACCGGAGACCCCGCTCGCGAGAACGCATGGAGGTGCACCATGCGCGTCGGCCTTGTTTGCGCGCACGCCGGCTCGTCCACCGACGGTCCCACCGTCGGGACGCAGGAGCACATTGCGCGTGTGGCGGCGGAACTCGCCGCCCGGGGCCATGACGTCCGCGTCTACGAGCGCCGTGCCGCGTCCGCCCAGCCCGCCCTGACCGAACTCGACGGCTACCGGGTGGAACGTGTCCCGGTCGGCCCGCCCGACGTGCTCTCCACCGCCGAGCTGGTGCCCTTCGTCGCCGAGTACGGCCGCTGGCTGGCCGGGCAGTGGGCCGGTGACTGGACCCCCGACGTGGTGCACGGGCACTACTGGGTCGGCGGGCTGGCCGCCGCCCACGCGGTCCGCGCCACCGACATCCCGGTGGTGCAGACGTTCCACTCGCTCGGCGTGGAGCAGTTGCGTCACCTCGGCCGTGAGTACGGCGGGCCGGGGGAGCGCATCCCGCTGGAGCGTGCACTGACCCGGGCGGTGGACGTCGCGGTGGCCCAGTCCAACGACGAGGTCGACGAGCTGACCCGGATGGGCCTGCAACGCACGTCCGTGGCGATGGTGCCGACCGGGGTGGACACCGGCCAGTTCCACCCGGACGGCGAGGCGGCGCCCCGGGATCAGCGGCCGCGGATCCTCTCCGTCGGCGGGCTCGCGCCCGGGCACGGCCAGGACGACCTGATCCGGGCGATGCGGCTGGTCGGTGACGCGGAGCTGGTGATCGCCGGCGGCCCGCCGGCCGAGCGGCTGGACGGGCACGCGGAGGCGCGCCGGCTGCGCGAGCTGGCCGAACGCGCGGGCGTGGCGGAGCAGGTGAAGCTGGTCGGCGCGGTGCCGCACGACCAGATGGCCACCTGGTACCGCTCCGCCGACGTGGTGGCCTGCACGCCGCACTACGCATCGGCCGGGCGGGTGTCGCTGGAGGCGATGGCCTGCGGTGTGCCGGTGGTCGGCTACGCCATGGGCGGCATCGCCGACGCGGTGGTGGACGAGGTGACCGGCAAGCTGGTGCCGCCGGGCGACGTGCGCACGCTCGGGGTCACGCTGCGCCGGCTGCTGTCGGACAACGCCGGTCGGTTCGCGTACGGCCACGCCGCGGTGGACCGGGTCCGGTGCAGCTACACCTGGGAACGTACCGCCGCCGCGCTGGAGCGCCTCTACGAGCGGGTGATCGGGCGGCGCCGCCCGGCCACCCCGATCGAGCCGACGCCGGTCGAGGTGACACCGCCGGTCGAGGTGGTCGTCTCCGAACGGGGGCCGGTCGAGGCGGCCTGAACCGGCACCATCGGGGCGCCCACGATCGCCTTCTGGCGGGCGCCGGCATGGTGGTGCTGCGGTTCGGCGTACCGGGTCAGGCCGACCACAGCCGCGAGCGTCACCAGGAAGCCGAGCCCGGCCAGCCACTCCCGGCCGGGCCAGATCTTGTCGTTGAGCAGCAGCAGGCCGACGATCGCCGCGGGGACCGCGCCGGCGGCGTCCATCGCGGCCACCGCCGCCGTGGTCGACCCGCGCTGCATGGCCAGCCCGAGCAGCAGCTGACCGATCACCGAGTGGACGATCAACAGGTAGAGCAGCGGGTCGCGGACGAACGCCTCCACCGACCCGGCCGAGGCGAGCGGCCGGGCCGCCACTGCCGCGGCGGAGAACGCCATCCCGGCCAGTGAGCCGAGCACCACCGACCCGAGCGCGCCGTGCAGCCGGGCGGCGAAGAAGCCGGAAACGGCGATCGCGACCACCGCCACCGCCAGGCCGACCAGCCCGGCGGTGCCGAGCTGCCGCGACGGCGCCGGCTGGGCGGAGAGCACGAGCGCGGTGATGCCGGCGAACAGCAGCACCAGCAGGGCCACCTCGGCGGCCGGCAGCCGCCACTTGAGCACCAGTACGCCGAGCACTGCGGTCACCCCGAGCCCGGCCGCCACGCTGGCCTGGACCAGGAACAACGGCAGGTCGCGGCGGGCCAGGAAGGCCAGCACGAAGCCGACGACCTGGCAGGTCAGGCCGATCAGGTACGTCCGGTGCCCGGCGAGGCGCAGCAGCAGCCCGGGATCGAACGTGTGGTGCACGGTGGTCCGCGCGGCCGCGACCGACTGGAGGAGGTTGGCGAAGCCGTACGCGATGATCATCGCCGCCAGGAAGCACCAACCGGAGGAAACCACCTGGCGAGGATAGAGGCTCTGCCCGGGTCAGCGCTCGGCTGGACGGCCGAGCCGGGCCAGGATGTCGTCGTGCAGCGCCCCGTTGCTGGCCACGGCGCTGATGTCGGCGGAGCCGGCGCCGCCCGGGGCGGGCCGTCCGGCCAGGTCGGTGATCGTTCCGCCCGCCTCGGTGACGATCGGGACCAGCGCGGCGATGTCCCACAGCGACAGTTCCGGCTCCACCATCACGTCCAGTGCCCCCTCGGCCAGCAGCATGTAGCCGTAGAAGTCGCCGTACGCGCGGCTGCGCCAGGTGTCGCGCATGAGCTGGAGCACCGCGTCCAGCCGGCCGGCCTGTTCCCATCCGGTCAGCGACGAGTAGCAGAAGCTCGCGTCGCCGAGCGCCGTCACACCGGAGACCCGGATCGGCGTGCCGTCCGCCGGGCCGGTGCCGGCGAACGCGCCCGCGCCGAGCGCGCCCCACCAGCGGCGGCCCAGCGCCGGGGCGGAGACCAGGCCGAGCACCGGCCGGTCGTGCTCCAGCAGCGCGATCAGCGTGGCCCAGACCGGTACGCCCCGGACGAAGTTCTTCGTGCCGTCGATCGGGTCGATCACCCAGCGCCGCCCGTCCGGGCCGGCGGGCGGCTGCTCGCCGTACTCCTCACCGAGCAGGCCGTCACCGGGGCGGTGGGCGGCCAGCAGCGCGCGGATCTCCCGCTCCACGGCGGTGTCCGCGTCGGAGACCGGGGTCAGGTCCGGCTTCGACTCGACGCGCAGGTCCAGCGCGCGGAACCGGGCCGCGGAGACGGCGTCCGCGGCGTCGGCGAGCAGGTGGGCGAGGGCGAGGTCGTCGGCGTACCCGGTCATGACGGACACGCTAGTGGCGGCGGGCCGGCCGGCGACGGCGGGTCGCCGCCGGTCCGCCGGTCAGGAACCGGCGAGCGGGTCGCCGGGGTTGCGCTCCGGCTCGCGCGGGTCGCCCTCGCCGCTGCGCGAGGCCAGCAGCCGGCGGTACGAGGCGAGCCGGCGCGCGTCCGCCTTCCCGGCGGCCACCCAGGCGTCGAGCGCGCAGTCCGCCTCGTCGGCCGTGTGCGGGCAGTTGGCCGGGCAGTCGACCGTCGCCTCGACCAGGTCGGGGAAGCCGTGCAGCAGGCTCTCGGCGGACACGTGCGCCAGCCCGAAGCTGCGTACCCCCGGAGTGTCGACGATCCAGCCGGTGTCGCCGTCGGCGCCGGGCTCGGCGGGCAGCCGCAGCGCCACCGCGCTGGTCGAGGTGTGCCGGCCCCGGCCGATCGCGCTGACCGTGCCGACCGCCCGTTCGGCGTCCGGGACGAGGCGGTTGACCAGCGTCGACTTGCCCACCCCGGAGTGACCCACCATCACCGACACCCGGCCGGCGAGCAGCGCCCGCAGCGCGGCCAGGTCGGAGTCCGGGCGGATCAGCACGTACGGCAGCTCCAGCTCGGTGTAGTAGCCGAGCACCGCCTCCGGGCCGGCCAGGTCCGCCTTGGTGAGGCAGAGCAGCGGCTCGATGCCGGCGTCGTACGCGGCCACCAGGCAGCGGTCGATGAACCCGGTACGCGGCGGCGGGTCGGCGAGCGCGCTGACGATCACCAGCTGGTCGGCGTTCGCCACCACGACCCGTTCCAGCCGCCCTTCGGCGGTGGTGTCGTCGTCGTCGGCGGTGCGCCGCAGCACCGAGGTCCGCTCGGCGATGCGCACGATGCGGGCCAGCGCGCCCGCCGCGCCGGAGGTGTCCCCGACCAGCCCCACCCGGTCACCCACCACCACCGACTTGCGCCCCAGCTCGCGGGCGCGCATGGCGGTCACGAGCGGCGCGTCCGGCCCGGCACCGGGGATCACACAGGTGTAGCGGCCCCGGTCGACGGCGATGACGAAGCCCTCGACGGCGTCCGCGTGGCGGGGCCGGGTGCGCGTTCGTGGGCGCGACGACCGGCCCGGCCGGACCCGGACGTCGTCCTCGTCGTACTCGCGCCGCTTCGTCGCCAGGACGTCCCCCGCTCTCAGTTCTTGCCGGTCACCATCCCCGACCATAGTGCCGGGAACTCCGGCATGGTCTTGGAGGTGCACGCCACGTCGTCGACCTCGATGCCGGGGACGGCCAGCCCGGCCACCGCCGCCGCGTGCGCCATCCGGTGGTCGGCGTACGTGCGGAACGTCCCGCCGCGCAGCGGGCGGGGCCGGATGTCCAGCCCGTCACGGGTCTCGGTGATGTCCGCGCCGAGCGCGGTGAACTCCTTGGCGAGCGCGGTGACCCGGTCGGTCTCGTGGCCGCGGATGTGGCCGATGCCGGTGAGCCGGGACGGCCCGTCGGCGAGCAGCGTGAGCGCGGTCAGCACCGGGGTCAGCTCGCCGACGTCGGAGAGGTCGGCGTCGAGCCCGCGCACGGTGCCGGTGCCCCGCACGGTCAGGCCGTCGGTGCCGAGGCTCACCTCGCCGCCCATCCGGTGCAGCAGCTCCCGGAGCCGCTCGACCGGCTGGAGGCTGCTGCGCGGCCAGCCCTGCAACGTCACCTCACCGCCGGTGACCAGGGCGGCGGCGAAGAACGGCGCGGCACCGGACAGGTCCGGCTCGATCTCCCAGCCGCGCCCGGACAGCGGGCCCGGCTCGACCGTCCACACGTCCGGCGTGGTGTCGTCGACGGCGGCGCCGGCCGCGCGGAGCATCTGCACCGTCATCCGCAGGTGCGGCGCGGACGGCACCGGCGGCCCCTCGTGCCGGACCACGACACCCCGGTCGAAGCGGGGTGCGGCGAGCAGCAGCCCGGAGACGAGCTGGCTGGACGCGGAGGCGTCGATCACCACGTCGCCGCCGGCCACCCGGCCCGCGCCGAGCACGACGAGCGGCAGGCTTCCGGCCGGGGGCGCGTCGATGCGGACGCCGAGCGTGCGCAGCGCGCCGATCAGCGGCCCGAGCGGGCGGGTCCGGGCGTGCGGGTCGCCGTCGAACGTGACCCGTCCGGCGGCCAGCCCGGCCACCGGAGGCAGGAAGCGCATCACGGTGCCGGCCAGGCCGACGTCGATGTGCGCCGGGCCGGCCAGCGGATAGGGACGGACCAGCCAGCGGTCGTCGTCCGAGACGGACATGTGGGCACCGAGGGCGCGCAGGCCACCGGCCATCAGTTCGGTGTCCCGGGCGCGCAGCGGACGGGCGAGTGTCGACGGCCCGCCGGCGAGCGCGCCGAGCACCAGGGCCCGGGCGGTCATCGACTTGGAGCCGGGCAGGCGCAGCGTCGCGGCGACCGGGTCGCTCGCGGTCGGCGCGGTCCACGGCTGCGGTGGACGCGTCGCGGTCGGATTGCTCACGGTCACATTCTGCCAAGCTCGCGGGCCGGTGGAACCGTTCGTCGCCGCTGCTCCCGTTGGGCGGGACAGCCGGAACGTCCGGATGCGGCTAGCGTGGGCGCCATGTGCGGGAGGTACGCCACGACCCGGAGCGCCGCCGACCTGAGCGGGCTGTTCGAGTCGGCCGACGAGACCGGTGGGGTGACGCCGGACTACAACGTCGCGCCGACCGACCCGGTGCCGCTGGTCCGGCTCGCCCCGGAGGGGCACCGGCTGCTCTCCCTCGGCCGCTGGGGCCTGCTCCCGCAGTGGTCGCGCAGCGCCGCCGGGGCCGCCCGCATGATCAACGCGCGGGCCGAGACGGTCGCCACCAGCCGGGCGTACGCGCCGTCCTTCGCCCGCCGCCGCTGCCTGGTCCCCGCCGACGGGTGGTACGAGTGGGTCCGCCTCGCCGACGGCGGGCGCCAGCCCTACTTCATGACCCCGCGGGACGGCTCGGTCCTGGCCTTCGCCGGCATCTGGTCGGTGTGGGAGTCGGCCGGCACGGCCCGGCTCACGTTCAGCGTGCTCACCACCGCTGCGGTCGGCGAGCTGGCCGAGGTGCACGACCGGATGCCGCTGCTGCTGTCGCCGGAGCGCTGGGCGGGCTGGCTCGGCCCGGCCGAGGAGCCGGCGGAGCTGCTCACGCCGCCGGACGCCGGCCTGCTCGCCGGGCTGGAGATCCGGCCCGTCTCCCGGGCCGTGGGGGACGTCCGCAACGACGGCCCGGAGCTGATCGCCGCGGTGGCTCCGGCGGGTGCCGAGACGGCCGCCGGACCGACGCTGTTCTGATCACGCTCCGCCACATTTGCGTGTACCCCTTTGCCGGGGTTGGGCCGGAAAAGTCGCCCGGACGTTCAGTCAGTTTCATTGAAGACTCTTGTCCTTACGTACGCGAATGCGATAGAACACAGCGCCGGTGATGGGCGTCTGTTCGCACGGGGCGGATGACACTCATCGATCTTGTAAAGATCTACGCCGGTTCCCACGGGGGAGGTGGGTGTATTGACACGGGCACGTATGCCGCGTCCGCACGAGGTAGCCGCCGCGCGGCGCGATCCGCGACTGCTGCGGGCGTTGAGCGAACGACGCCAGGACGACGCCTGGCGCACCAGGGGCACCTGTCAGAACGTCGATCCGGAGACGTTCTTTCCGGCACCGAACGAACCGGCCGACGCGGCGGTGGCGCTCTGCCGCACCTGCGACGTCCAGGGCTCCTGCCTGGCATGGGCACTGGAGGTGGGCGACTGCCACGGCGTCTGGGGCGGCACCACGCCGCGTGAGCGGCGCGCCATGCTGGTGGCCTGGCGCAGCGAGGTGCAGCCGGATCCGGACGCGCTCGACGACGCCGGTCCGCCGGTGCGCGACCGGCTGCTCACGCTGGTCCCGCTGAGCTGATCCCGACGTCGCCCGTGGCCCGCTCCGGCAGGCCGCGGGCGACGTCCGTTTCCGCGCCCGAGCACCGGCGGGCCGGCCGGCCCGCGCAGAATGGGCCGGTGCGGCACGACGACGACATCGACACACCACGGGGGCCGGCCCGGCTCCGGTTCGACCCACCCGCAGACGGCGCGGCGGTGCTGGTGCTCGGGCACGGCGCCGGCGGTGACGTGGACGCGCCCGACCTGACCGCCGTGCGGGACGCGGTGCTCGCCGCCGGGGCCGGGGTGGCCCTGGTGACCCAGCCCTACCGGGTCGCCGGGCGGCGCACGCCCGCTCCCGCCGGGCACCTCGACGAGGCGTGGACGGCGGTGCTGGCCGAGCTGCGCCGGCGCGCCCCTCGGGTGCGTCACTGGGTGGTCGGGGGCCGGTCCAGCGGCGCGCGGGTGGCCTGCCGCACCGCCGCCGCCGTCGGAGCCACCGGAGTGGTGGCGCTGGCGTTCCCGCTGCACCCGCCGGGACGACCGGAACGCTCCCGGGCCGGCGAACTGCTCACCGGGCTGCCCACGCTCGTCGTCAACGGCGACCGGGACCCGTTCGGCATACCCGAGCCCGGCCCCGGCATCGAGGTGGTGGTCCGGCCGGGGGAGCGCCACGACCTGCGCGGCGATCCGCCCGGCACGGCCGCCGTGGTGCGGGACTGGCTGCGCGTACACGGGTGGTCGTCCTGACCGGACGCTGTGCGCCGTGACCGTCCGGCGCGGCGGGTCGTTGCACCGGTTGGTGCCGGCCGCCCGGTTCGGGCGCGCCGGGGCCACCCTCCCAGGCCCTTCCTGGTCCCAGCGTCGGTCGCGGCCGAGGCCGGGACCAGGATCGGGTGGGGCCGGAGGAATGCCACGCCCCACAACTCGCGTTATCCCCCTTGGACGACGACAGAGCCAGCGCGAGGGGGGTGACCGGTGCCGATCGAGACACGGAGCCGGGAACGGGACGAACGGGACGAGCGCCAGCTCCGGCGGCTGCTCGACGCGCCGGAGTGGCCCGCGGCGGCGTCGGTCGTGAGCACCGGCACACACTCCGGAAGTGAATCTGCCGGCAAGTCGGTACGCGTATCCTCGGCGGGAAAGCATCCGACGCGAGGGGATGTGCGGTTGACCACCGAGAAGACGGACGAGCGCAGGGCCCGCTTCGAGCGGGACGCGATGCCCTTCGTCGACCAGCTCTACGCTGCCGGACTGCGGATGACCCGCAACCCGGCGGATGCGGAGGACCTGGTTCAGGAGACGTACCTGAAGGCCTACGCCGCCTTCCACCAGTTCGAGCAGGGCACGAACCTGAAGGCCTGGCTCTACCGGATCCTGACCAACACCTACATCAACACCTACCGCAAGCGGCAGCGCCAGCCCATCCAGGCGCCGACCGAGGAGATCACCGACTGGCAGCTCGCCGAGGCGGAGTCGCACACGTCCAGCGGCCTGCGCTCGGCCGAGACGGAGGCGCTCGACCGGCTGCCGGACAGCGACGTCAAGGAGGCCCTCCAGCAGTTGCCGGAGGAGTTCCGCCTGGCCGTCTACCTGACCGACGTCGAGGGCTTCTCCTACAAGGAGGTCGCCGACATCATGGGCACGCCGATCGGCACCGTGATGTCCCGTCTGCACCGTGGCCGACGTAATCTGCGGAAGCTGCTCGAGCAGTACGCGGCGGAGCGGGGTTTCAGCGCCGCCTCGTCGAAGAAGGGTTCGACCGCCGCCGCCGGCCGGGAGGTGTGACCGTGAGCTGTGGACAACCGCACGAGACGGACTGCCGCGAGGTGCTCGCCGAGGTCTACCTCTACCTCGACCTGGAGTGCGCCGAGGAGCGCCGGGTGCTGATCCGGCACCACCTGGACGAGTGCGGGCCGTGCGTGCGCGAGTACGGCATCGAGCAGGAGGTCAAGGCGCTCGTGGCCCGATGCTGCGGCAACGAGGCGGCCCCGGACAAGCTGCGCGAGCGGCTGCGCCTGCGGCTGACCGAACTGGTGGTCTTCGAGAGCACCGAGTCGCGCGAACTGGCCGACTGACAAGCGACGTAACGGCCCGGATCCGATGACGGACCCGGGCCGTTACGCTGTCCGGCGCCTGCGCCGCGCTGATCGGATGATCAGGAGTTGGGGCGCTTGCCGTGGTTGGCGCTGCTCTTCTTACGGGCCTTCTTCTTGCGGGCCTTCTTCGCCATGCTCTGCCTCCTTGTGCTGGTCACGGTTCCGTCCGCGGCTGGGCGCGGCGGAGGTCGCGGTGTGGCTCCCCGGCTCGCCGGTGGCCGACCCGCACGATGCTAGTGCCGTCACCGCACGCCGGGGCGCGGCGGGGCGGATCGCGCGGCGGTGGTGCGCGGTCCGGCGTGACCGGCGTCATGATTGGATACCGTTCGCAGGATTGTCGGGGGAACTGTCGGGGAGAGGGAGGGCCGGAGATGGCCGAGGAGATCCGCGCCGAGATGGTGGCGAACGTCTGGAAGGTCGTCGTGTCGGCCGGCGACACGGTGTCGGAGGGCGACACCCTCGTCATCCTGGAGTCGATGAAGATGGAGATCCCGGTGGTCGCCGAGTCCGACGGCGTGGTGCAGAAGCTGGCGGTCAACGAGGGTGACGTGGTGCAGGACGGCGACCTGATCGCGGAGATCGGTTGACCGGCCTGCGGGTACGCCGCGCCGAGCCGACGGACTTCCCGGCCGTGGCCCGGCTGACCGTCGCCGCGTACGAGGCGGACGGCCAGCTCAAGGACGAGAGCGGGTACGCGCCGGTGCTCGCCGACGTGGCCGGCCGTGCCGAGACCGGCGAGGTGCTGGTGGCCGTCGACGACGCCACCGGCCAGGTGCTCGGCGCGGTGACGTTCGTGCTGCCCGGCACCCCGTACGCCGAACTGGCCGGCCCGGGCGAGGCCGAGTTCCGGATGCTCGCGGTGGATCCGGCCGCGCAGGGCCGGGGCGCGGGCGCCGCGCTCGCGTCCGCGTGCGTGGCGCGCGCCGCGGAGCTGGGCTGCTCGGCTGTGGTGATCTGCGTACGCGCCGGGATGGCGGTGAACGCGCACCGCCTCTACGAGCGGCTCGGCTTCGTCAGGTACCCGGAGAAGGACTGGACGCCGGTGCCCGGGATCGATCTGCGCGGCCTGCGGCTGGACCTGCCCTCGACAGGCTGAAACCGGCCCGCGGCTCAGCCCTGGCCGGTCTCGCCGATCTTGGCGAGCAGCTCGTCGGCCACCTGGAGCGCGATCCGCTTGCGCTCGTCGTCGGTGATGCCCGGCGCGCGCACCGCGAACCAGCTGCTGTGCACCGCGAACAGCGTGAGCGCGGCGCGGAGCTGGGCGGCGGGTGAATCGTCGCCCCGGCACAGCTCGTGGGCCAGCCGCATCATGCGGTCCCGCATCTGCTGGCCGGCGACCAGGCTCTTGAGCACCGTCTGGTTCTGCTCGAAGAAGCGCATCACCTGGGGCAGGTCGCCGGCGAACATGCTGTCGGCGTACCGGCCGATCAGGGTGCGCCGGGTCGCCAGCGTGGGCGGCTGGTCGGCGGCCCAGGCGATCAGCTCGTCCATCCGGCGCAGCCGGTCGTCGACCAGGCTGGTGACGATCTCGTCCTTGCTCTTGAAGTGGTAGTAGAGCGCCGCCTTGGTCACGCCCAGCCGCTCGGCGATCTCGCGCAGCGACGTCTTCTCGTAGCCCTGCTCGGTGAAGAGTTCCAAGGCGACGGCCTGGATCCGCTCCCGCGTGCCACCTGTGGTCTCCCTCACCGGCCGACATCCTTCCAATCCGCTTGACGTGCGCCCGCCATCAGCTTACCGTCCGGCTAGTAAGCAAACTAGCCGGGCGGCAAGTAAGTCGATCATCCGATCCGCGGGGGAGCCTACCGATGAGTCAACCAGCCCAGGTGACCACCAGACCCAATGTCCGGGTCGTCCTGTTCGGTCTGATGATCGCGATGATGCTCGCGATGCTCGACAACATGATCGTCAGCACCGCGCTGCCGCGGATCGTCTTCGAGTTCGGCGGCGCCGACCACTTCACCTGGGTGGTCACCGCGTACGTGCTCGGTACGACCGTCTCCACGCCGATCTGGGGCAAGCTCGGCGACCTCTACGGCCGCAAGACGGTCTTCCTCACCGCTGTGGTCGTCTTCCTGGTCGGCTCCGCGCTCTGCGGCATGTCCGGCTCCGGCGTCTTCGGCGGCGCCGACACCGGCATGACCGAGCTGATCGCGTTCCGGGCCGTCCAGGGCCTCGGCGCGGGTGGCCTGATGGTCGGCGTCATGGCGATCATCGGTGACCTGGTCCCGCCGCGGGAGCGGGGCCGCTACCAGGGCATGATCGCCGGCATCATGGCCATCGCCATGGTCGCCGGGCCGCTCGTCGGCGGCTTCATCACCGACCACCTCTCCTGGCGCTGGGCGTTCTACGTCAACCTGCCGCTGGGCGGCGCGGCGCTGCTGATCCTCGCCACCACCATGCACCTGCCGAAGTACCGCACCGAGCACAAGATCGACTGGCTGGGCGCGGCCCTGCTGTCCGTCGGCATCACCGCGATCGTGCTGGTGACCACGTGGGGCGGCAACGAGTACGACTGGGTCTCGCCGCAGATCCTCGGCCTGGCCGTGCTGGCGGTGCTCGCGCTCGCCGCGTTCGCGCTGGTCGAGCGCCGCGCGCCGGAGCCCATCCTGCCGCTGAGCCTGTTCACCAACCGCAACTTCGCGCTGATCTCGGTGATCGGTTTCCTGCTCGGCTTCGCCATGTTCGGCGCGATGAACTTCCTGCCGCTCTACCAGCAGACCGTCCAGGGCGCGTCGGCCACCAACAGCGGACTGCTGTTGCTCCCACTGATGTTCGGCATGCTCGTGGTGTCGCTCGTGGTCGGCCGGACCATCACCAAGACCGGCCGCTACCGGGCCTTCCCGATCATCGGCGGCGTGGTGATGGCCGCCGGGATGGGCCTGCTCAGCCTGCTGGACGTCGACACCAGCAAGACGCAGTCCTCGCTCTACATGATCGTGCTCGGCGTCGGCATGGGCTTCCTCATGCAGACCTCGATGCTGATCGCGCAGAACAGCGTGGAACAGAAGGACCTCGGCGCGGCCAGCGGCGCGGCCACCTTCTTCCGGTCCATCGGCGGCTCGTTCGGCGTCTCCCTCTTCGGCGCGATCTTCGCCAACCGTCTCGCCGACTCGGCGGCCGGTCCCGCGTTCGCGGGCTCGGGCGGCGGCGAGGGCGGCGCGATGAACCTGGAGGCCCTCAAGAAGCTCACCGGCCCGATGCGCGAGGCGGTGCTCGGCGGCCTGTCCGACGCCATCTCGCACGTCTTCTTCTGGGCCGTCCTGTTCACGGTGGCCGTACCGGTGCTCGCCTGGTTCATCAAGGAGGTGCCGCTGCGCGCGACCAACGACGTGCCGCCGGCCGGCGCCACACCGGAGGACCAGGCCGAGGCCGCGCTCGGCAAGGCCCCCGTCGCCTGACGCACCGTCGCGGCCCCGCGCCCCCACCCAGGGGTACGCGGGGCCGCCGCGTATCCGTTTCCATGAGGTGTCCTTGTGCCCGCTGCTCGCCAGTTCGGGGGAGTGGTGGTGTCCGAGGGGAGTTGATCCCGCCATTTCGGGGAGGTGGCGGGGCTTCAGCCCTGGAGTCGGTGCGAGGGGTGGGGCTCGGGCCGTGGGCGCCGCCAGTTCGGGTGAGTGGTGGGGTCCAGGGCGGGTTGATCGCGCCATGTCGGGGAGGTGGCAGGGCTCACGCCCTGGGAGCCCGTGTCCGGGTGGGGCTGAGCCGTGGTCGCCGCGCGGTGCTCGCCAGTTCGGGGAGGTGGCGGGGTCGGAGGGGAGTTGATCGCGCTACGTCGGCGAGGTGGCGGGCCTGCGGGTGTTCGAGTCCTCGGCGTGGCCGCTCCGGGCGGGCGTGCTCGCCAGTTCGGGGAAGTGGCGGGGTCCGGCGCGGACTGATCGCACCGCTTCGGCGAAGTGGCGGCGCTGGGCGGGCTGGTGCGGACCGGGGCGGGCAACCTCGGGGGCCAGCGGGGCAGCCTGGCAGGGACGGCCCGCAGGGAAAGCAGGGGTTCCCACGGGACGGATTCGGGGCTCAGCCTCTGCGGAACAAGGCGGTGAGGCGGCGCCAGAGACGGCGCAGCGGACCGCCGCTTGCACCGGCGATGAGGGAGTCGGCGGTGGCGCGGGCGGCCGGGTCGAGGGCCGGGGTGGCCCGCGCCAGGTACGCGAGCGACACCGCCACCGGGGTACGCCGGATCGGCCCGGACGCCACCTCGGCGACCCGCCCGGCCACCAGCGCGGCCACGTCGGCGCGGGTGTCGGGGTGCACCCAGGCGGCGGTGACCAGGGCGAACAGTGCCGCCTCGGCGGCCGGGCCGAGATCGCCGGCGGCCAGTTCCCCCAGCACCCGCCGCCGGGTCGACCGCTCCCACGGCTCGTCGGTGCGGTGGTGCAGCAGGCCGAGGCAGGCCCAGACCTGCGCGCACCGAGTCCACAGTGCCGGATCCTGCCCGCCGAGCACCCGGCCCAGGGCGGTCTCCGGCGCCTCCGGCGGGTGTGCCAGCAGGGCGAGCAGGTCGGCGAGGTCCAGTGTGGCCAGCCCGACCGCGGCGTCGTACGCGGCCGGCGGGTGCGCCCAGGCGGGGTGCGCGAGCTGCTGGAGCCGCCGTACCGCCTCGGCCGAGGGGGCGGGACCGTCCGGGGCCGGTGCGTCGTCGCCCGCCGGGGTCACCTGCCCGAGCCAGGGGCGGCCCCGGCAGCACTCGGCGAGGTCGCCGTGCTCGTGCGTGTCGTCCGGGTGGTCGCGGACGAAGTCGGCCAGCGCCACCAGGTGGTCCACGTCCCCGTCGCGCAGGTAGCGCAGCCGGTGCGCGGTGTGCACGGCGCAGTCGAACGCCGGATCCCTCGCCAGCGCCCGGTCGATCCAGCCCAGCGCCGCGTCGAGCCGGCCGTGGTCGGCCAGCGTGCCGGCGATGTCCGCGTAGACAGCGAGGTCGTCGGGGTCGAGCGCGACAGCGCGTTCCAGTGCGGCGAGCGCCTCGGCGGTCCGGCCGGCGCTGCGGTACGCGTACCCGAGCCACACCTCGCCGAGTTTGGTGGGCTGTGCGCGTACCCCCCGGGTGGCCCAGGTGACGGCGAGGGTGACCTCGCCGAGGCGCCGGGCCAGTGCGGACGCCGCGCCCAGCAGCAGCGGATGGGCCGGATGGACGGTGATCGCGTTGTGGGCCAGCGTGAGGTACGGCGCGAGCGGCTCGCGCAGCCGGCGCGGCGCGGGGTCCGGCGCCGCCGCGCAGACCTGCATGAGGATCCGGGCGGTGCGCTCGGCATCGAGGCGTTCCGGCAGGTCGGCGGCGGTCACCCAGGGTACGGCGGCCCAGGGCGCGGCGGGCGCGTAGCCGGTGGCGGCGGCGAGCAGGTCGAGTCCCTCGGCGGGGCGGCCGGCGGCGGCGAGCAGGTGCGCGCGGGCCACCACGGCGCCGACGAACGCCTGCTGGCCGAGCGGGAAGAGGTCCAGGTCGCCGCCGCTCGCCGCGTTCAGCCGGGCGAGCGTCTCGTGCGCCTCGGGCAGCGTGGGGGAGCGGACCAGCGCGGCGGCCACGTGGTCGGCGGCGTGCCGCAGGTCGCCCTCGCCCAGTGCCAGCCGGGCCAGCGCGAGTTCCTCCTCCGCGGAGAGCGCGGCGTCGTCCTCGGGCACGTCGTCCTCTCGCCGGGGGGTCGGTCAGCCGGGCAAGCCTAGGGGATCTTCCGTCGATTAGTGATCCACTGCGCACTCCTGCTCGTTGCGTTGATTAAGGCCGCTCAAACGTGCAAGACTGAGCATCGAACGCGCGGGAAACGCGCAGAAGGAGGTTCTGGAGTGACGCGTCCAGGGGCCGGTATGGCCGCCGACATCGACGAGCAGCCGGCCGGTTACGAGCGTCTGCTCTCCACCGAGCACGCGGCGGCCATCGCCGAGGTGGCGGCCGTCGTCGCCGAACGCCGCCCCCGGCACGTGGTCTTCACCGCCCGGGGCACCTCCGACCACGCCGCGCTCTACGCGGCCTACCTGACCGAGATCCGCCTCGGCCTGCCCGCCGGGCTGGCCTCACCCAGCGCGATCACCGTCTTCGGCGCCCGGCCCGACCTCTCCGACGCGCTCGTCGTCGGTGTCAGCCAGAGCGGCGGCTCGCCCGACCTGGCCGAGGTGCTGCGGGTCGCCCGCGCCTCCGGCGCGCTCACCCTCGCCGTCACCAACAACCCCGGCTCGCCGCTGGTGGAGACCGCCGAGCTGAGCGTCGACATCGCCGCCGGCCACGAGCGCGCGGTCGCCGCCACCAAGACCTACACCGCCGAGCTGCTCGCGCTGCTCATGCTCGTCGAGGGCGTACGCGCCGGCGACGGCGTGCTGCCCGCCGAGGAGCGCGCCGCCCTGAGCCGTCTGCCCGAGCTGGCCGCGCAGACGCTCGCCGACGACACCCCGGCCCGGCTGGCCCCGCGTTACCGGTTCGCCGCCCAGCTCGTCACCACCGGCCGGGGCTACGCGTACCCGACCGCCCGGGAGGCGGCGCTGAAGCTGATGGAGACGTCGTACCTCCCGGCGCTCGCCTTCTCCGGCGCCGACCTGCTGCACGGCCCGCTCGCCATGACCGACCCGGACGTCCCGGTGCTCGCCGTGGTCGGCTCCGGCCCCGGCGGCACGTCCATGCGCGAGGTGCTGCCCCGGCTCGGCGAGCGCCGCGCCGACGTGGTGGTGGTCGGCTCCGCCGAGGTCGGCGAGACCCGGATGGCGGTGCCCGAGGTCGACGAGCGGTACGCGCCGCTGCTCGACATCCTGCCGCTGCAACGGCTCGCGCTGTCCCTGGCGCTGGCCCGGGGCGAGGACCCGGACGCGCCGCGCGGCTTGAAGAAGGTCACGGCGACGATGTGAGGTCCGGCGTGGCACGCTGTGTGGCGTGTCCACCCTCCGTGACCTCGCCGAGGAGCACACCGCGCTCCGCCCGGCCGACATCGACCACCTGCACCGGATCGCCGGCGACTGGCAGCTGCTGTCCGACCTGTCCTTCGCCGACCTGCTGCTCTGGGTGCCGGTGGACGGTGACGGCACGTTCCTCTGCGTGGCCCAGGTCCGTCCCACCACCGCGCCGACCGCCTACCTGGACGACCAGGTCGGGCGCATCGTCGGCGGGGCCGAGGTGGCCCACCTGGAGGTGGCCCACCGGCAGGGACGGATCTGGCGCGAGGGCGACCCGGTCTGGTACGGCGACGTCCCGGCCCGCCACGAGGCGATCCCGGTCCGGCTGCGCACCGGCGACGGTGAAGCCGGCGAGGTGATCGCCGTGGTGGGCCGGGACACCAACCTGTCCACCGCGCGCACGCCGAGCCAGCTCGAACTGAACTACCTGACCACCGCCGACGACCTCGCCCAGATGATCGCCGACGGCACGTTCCCGCCGCCCCGGCACCCGGGCGAGACCACGTCGGCGCCCCGGGTCGGCGACGGTCTGGTGCGGCTCGACGCCAACGGCAAGGTCACCTACGCGAGCCCGAACGCGCAGTCCGCGTACCGCCGCCTCGGCTACGCCTCCCACCTCGTCGGCGAGGACCTGGCCAAGCTGCACCGCCGGCTCGCCGGCGACCCCCTCGAAGGCACCGACGCGGGCAACGCCGTGCTCGCCGCGCTGCGCGGCGAGGCGCCACCCCGCCGGGAGATCGACGCCCGTGGCGCCACCATGCTCACCCGGGCGCTGCCGCTGATGCCCGCCGGAGTGCCGATCGGCGCGCTGGTGCTGGTCCGCGACATCACCGAGGTACGCCGTCGCGACCGCGCCCTGATCACCAAGGACGCCACCATCCGGGAGATCCACCACCGGGTGAAGAACAACCTCCAGACCGTCGCCGCGCTGCTGCGCCTCCAGGCCCGGCGCGTCACCATGCCCGAGGCGCGGGTGGCGCTCGAAGAATCGGTACGCCGGGTCGCCTCGATCGCGCTCGTGCACGAGACGCTCTCCATGTCCAGCGACGAGGCGGTCGAGTTCGACGGCATCGTGGACCGCGTCGCCAGCGCCGCCACCGAGGTCGCCGCCACCGAGGTGAGCGTGGGCATGCGCCGCCGCGGCACCTTCGGCATCCTGCCCGCCGAGATCGCCACCTCGCTGGTGATGGTGCTCAACGAGCTGCTGCTCAACGCCGTGGAACACGGCTTCCCGCCCGCCGACGAGGACGCCGCTGCCCCCGCGCCCGCGGACGCGCTCCGCCCCGAGGCCGAGGTCACCGCGCCCCGGCCCGAGGTGGTGGTCACCGCGCACCGGGCCCGCAAACAGCTGCACGTCTCGGTCACCGACAACGGCCGAGGGCTGCCCGAGCAGTTCGACGCCGAACGCGGCGGCAACCTCGGCCTCCAGATCGTCCGGGCGCTCGTCACCGGCGAGCTGCGCGGCACCATCGACCTGCGTAATTGCGCCGACGGCGGCACCGAGGCCGCAATCGTCGTACCGCTGGCCCGCGGCACCACCGACCGCCTCACCGGACGAGCAGGGCCACCGTGATGCCCGGCCGCGGCCACACCTGCCGCACCGTGTAGCCCGCCCGCAGCGCGTCACCCTTCGCGCCCGGCACCGCCGCCGGCGGGTCCGCGCGCCGCCCGGTGACCACCAGCCAGACCCGGTCCACCCCGGCCAGGCACCGCGCCGGGTCCTCGCACTCCACGGCCCAGAGGCTCGCGTCCTGACGCTGGTCGCGCACCACGAGCACGTCGCGCGGCAGCCTCGACCCCAGGTGGTACGCCATGCCGAGATCCGGGAACAGCCACCCGTCCCGGGGCGAGTAGACGATCGCGTCGTCGGGCCGCTGCTCGGCGCCGATGATCCCGGCCGCGCCCGCGTAGTCGACCGGTGCGCTGCGCGGCCACTCGTGGGTACGGCGCAGCGCCGCCTGATCGGGCAGCCCGAGCAGACCCGCCAGCACCACCACCGCGATTCCCGCCGCCATCCGTCCGCGCGGCGACGTCGGTCCTTGCTCTGCTTCCGCGGGCGCGGCAGTGCGGCCGGCTGCGGCGGGTGTCGCCGTGCGCTCTGGTTCGGCGAGCGTTGCTGTGCCCGGCGTCCGGGTCGGCGCGGGAGTGACCCGCGCGGCAGCCAGGGCGGCGCCGGCCAGTACGCAGGCGAACGGCACGGTGAAGACGAGGTAGCGGGTCACCCACAGCGGCACCATCGTTCCGGCGGCGAAGACCAGCACCACCGGCAGCAGTATCGCGGCGGCGGGCAGCAGCGCCCGGCGACCCAGCCGGGCCGCGCCGAGCGCCGCGAGCGCGAGCACGAACCCGCCGACGACGCCGCTCTGCGCCAGCGCGCCCGGCAACGCCGCCAGGTCGGGCAGGCGCGCCGGGTCCACCCAGTCGAGTTGCCGTCCACGCTGTCCCCGGGCCACGAGCGCCAGGGGAGTGACCAGCAGAAGCGCAGGCAGTAGCGCCAACAGCCACCACGCGAGCACGGCCGGCGTCCGCCGTGTGCCGGCCGAGTCCCGGCGGGAGCTCGTGCTCTCCGGGCCGGCTGCACGCGGGTGGGCCGGGTCGGAGTCGCCCGCGCGGTCCGGGCAGGTTCCGCTGGTGTGGACCGGTCGGGCGTGGCCCGGATCCTCGGTGCATTGCTGCTCGGCGGCGTCCGCCGGTGGCGGGCCGAGTCCCGCGGCGGACGGGCCGCGTGCGGCGACCAGCAGCACCACCACTGCGTGCGCGGCGAGCAGCGTGAGCGCGAGCAGGTGGAACAGACCGAACGCGGCGACCG